>DATHFS010000116.1:0-6397 GCA_035317975.1 Cyclobacteriaceae bacterium
GGAATTTTGGTGTCAATCAATTTGGCATTGCACCGGGGGTAACGTATCATCATCGGTCGGGCCTAAACCTGGAATATGAGGGGAACTACTGGAGCGAAATGGACAATCGATATGCCCTTACCAATGCCGGCCTGTATTACGAAAAGTCCTTCTCTGATAACTTTTATTTGTCAAGCGGATATTGGCGGTCCTTCTTCCACTCCAGTGACCGCGATGAGCGTAAGATGTTAAATAACTATTTTACGCTGGAGGGGGGCTGGTTCAATACCCTGGGTTCGTTAAGCGCATCGTATTATTTCGTTGCCGGTACAGAACAGGCGCATCGGTTAGACCTGAACTTGTTCAAATCGATTGACTTTTACGCCATACTGGGTGCCGACCGCCTGAGCCTTGAGCCTGCTTTTACATTTATGTTCTCTACGGCAAACTACCTTCTTTTTCTGGACGATCTGCCCGACGCTGAGGTAAGCAATCCAATGGCTTTTAAAATTGCCAATTATGAACTTGTCCTTCCCATCATCTATCGGAAATTAAGAAAGTTTGAGATTACCGGCGCCTGGCATTATGCCAGCCCCGTGAATGTGATACAAGGTGAAAACCTCAAATCCTTTTCATACCTGACGCTTGAAATCACACGAATACTAACGCATAAAAACGGTCAACTAAAATAGGATGGTTATGCTTAAGACGACAAATGATAGAAAAATAAAAGTGGGCCGCGCCCCTTTAGCCGGGACCGATCAACTACCGGAAGGAAGAGCGGAAGGAAGGATTAGCTATTCGATTGCCGCATTGATCGTGCTGTTGCATAAATACTCCTCTCGTTTAGTTGGTCAACTATTTCTGAAAATCAAAATTTGTCAGCCGGGGTATTCGCACGGGAAGGAGTTGAACTACACCGTATCAGAAGACGATACTTTTTATTCTCTCTTAAAGCGAGTTGAGGGTGAGTTGGAATCTACCTTCGAAAAGTGTGTTCCCGGCAAAAATATAGCAGTCGAAATCGATTGGATCGCCAATAGGGAAGAGGACGACAGCGCATATCGGGTCAGCATAAATCCGGCGATCAATGGTGATTTACCTGAAGTTATTTTTTCAAGCGAACCGTCTTCGTTTTTTCACGTGGTCTTTGAGAATGCGGCGCGACACTATAAAACTCTGATTAAGAATGCACTCCATGCTCCTTTTGATGAAATAAAAAACATTGATTATTTGTCTTGCGAAGAGCTTACTGAAATTACATCGGGAGCCTATGGACCTGTCGACGAACAAATTTCAAAACCGGAATTTCTTGACGAATTATTTAAGCAAACCGTAAAGCGATTCTCCAATAGCACGGCCATAGTTAGCGGAAAGGATTCCCTTACCTATTCCATGCTGGACAGGCGATCGAATCAGTTTGCAAAAGCGCTGCTTCAAAATGGAGCGGGGCCCGGAGACCTTGTGGGCATCCTGTTGAACCGTACTCCGGACGCTTACGCAGCTCTTTTGGGTGTATTAAAATGCGGTGCTGCCTATGTTCCATTGGATGTTGATTCTCCGGGGGACAGGGTCAACTACATTTTGGACGATGCTTCATCCCAATACCTCATCTCGCATTCATCATTTGAACCTGTTTATTCGGGTTTCGCAGGAGTCGTATTGAATATCGACCGGGATTTTACTCCTGCGGAATCATCCCCCGATAATATCGAACTACGCCGTGAACCGAATCGAAGCCCGCAATCCCCCGCTTATGTCATCTATACATCAGGCTCAACAGGCAGGCCGAAGGGCGTTGTGATCTCCCATGCTGCCGCGAGCAATCTGGTCAAAGCCGAGCAATCGATATTTAAGGTAAGGTGCGAAGACAACGTTGCACAGGGGTTTTCGCTGGCTTTCGATGCTTCTATCGAAGAGATATGGCTGGCCTTTTCATCAGGGGCCGCATTGTTTCCTATTAGTAAAGAGGTAATGTGTTCGGGAGTGGATGCCGGTGAATTTATAAAACTCAACCGGATCACGGTCTTTTCTACCGTTCCCACGTTGCTCTCCATGATGGAGCCGCCCCTGCAATCGTTGAAGTTGCTGATCCTGGGAGGTGAATTTTGTTCCAACGAACTTTTGACCCGTTGGAGTAAAAGGGGCCTGCGGATGGTAAACACCTATGGGCCAACGGAATCAACGGTAATTGCAACGTGTGCCGATTTCAACGAGGACACAAAGATCACCATTGGGAAACCGATCATTAATTACGCTGTGTTTGTCACCGATGAAGCAGTGAAACCTGTTGCCGTAGGTGTGCCGGGCGAGTTATGCATTGCAGGTCAAGGCCTTGCCTCCGGCTATCTGAACAATTCAGAACTCACAGCACAAAAATTCATTGAACCTCCTTTTGCTCTTCGCGGTAATTTTCCTAACCGGATTTATCGCAGCGGCGATCTGGCACGGGTAAACGAGCGGGGCGAGATAGAATTCCTTGGACGGATCGATACACAAGTAAAACTGAGAGGATACAGGATTGAGTTGTCAGAAATAGAAGGGCAACTACTGCACCTGCCCAATATTAAAAATGCAGTGGTTACCGTGAGGCAAGATCAGATAAAAGGGGAGCAGCTCGTAGCCTGTTTAGTGTTGAAGAACAGGTTGCATCGGTTCGATGAGACTTTCTGTAAAAATATACTAAAAACAAAACTTGCTTCTTACATGGTTCCCTCTGCCTTTGTGGTGGTGAATGATTTACCCTTGCTGCCCAGCGGTAAGATCGATCGCAAAAAACTTCAGGACATTGAGGTCCATTTGCCCGGGGAAAACCGGACTATTGTTGAACCGCGGAATGATTTCGAAAGGCGCTTGCAGGAAGTATGGATGAAATATTTTTCGCCGCTGGGGGTTTCCATCAAAGATGATTTCTTCCTCGACCTGGGAGGGCACTCGTTGCTTGCTGCGAAGACCGTATCGGAATTGCGCAAGCATAGCGGATTCCAGGATCTTTCTGTACTTGACGTTTATAAAAACCCTACCATCGAGAAACTTGCGAAGCAATTGATGGTACGACAGGCAACGTCAGAAGCCAGGCACCACGGCACGGCCAGCAACAATCGTTATGAAGCCTCCGGGTTCAGGCATTTGTGTTGCGGAGTGCTTCAGTTCGTTAGCTTGTATTTTGTTTTTGGGTTCAACCTGATCAGGGACCTGACGTTGTACTTTGTATTTTTTTATTTATACTACGGTGGGCATCCGTTAGCGGAATCGGCAGGCTGGGCGCTACTCAGTTCCATCGCTTCGTACCCAACACTCATTGCAACTGCTATTACGGCAAAGTGGATTATTCTGGGACGCATTAAACCAGGCCGCTACCTTTTGTGGGGCAACTTCTATCTGCGGTGGTGGTTCATCAGAAAATTATTTCAATTATTGGACTTTCACTATTTGATGGGCACTCCATTGCTTCCGGTTGTATACCGGATGGTCGGGATGAAGATCGGCAGGGATGTTCATCTTGAGACGAATCTGTTTGCAGCCTTCGATGTGATCACCATTGGTCGGGGAACCACCGTTGACGAAAGTGCAATGGTTTCAGGCTACTCCGTTCAAAATGGATACCTGGTTATCGGGCCGATCTCTATCGGATCGAATTGTTTCATCGGAACAAGGTCTGTAGTCTGTGAGCATACGGTTATGGAGGACGAGTCAAGGCTGGATGATTTGTCCCTTCTTCCATCCGGTATGCGATTACCGGCAGGGGAGACGTGGGAAGGGTCGCCTGCCAGGCGTACGTCAGAAATAAATCTCAGGAAAATAGTTCAGCCTCCTGCCAGAAAGATGCATGAACGAGTTGCGATTGTTGCGCTCTATATGATGCTCATCTGCCTCATTCCGTTGATTGCTTTTATCGCCTTCATTCCCGGCATCTCCCTTTTGATTAGACTTAACCCGGTGACGGAACCTTTGCTTTACCTTTCTGTATTGCCCCTGGTGGGAGCGTCTTTTGTAGTCATCCTTACCGCACTGGTCGTGTTGTTAAAATGGATTTTGGTAGGAAAAGTCAAGCCTGGTATGTATCCCGTTCATGGAGGGTTTTACATACGAAATTGGATTGTAGGGCAACTCCTTCGGATAAGTCTTGATCAAATCGGCCAATTGCATGCTACGCTTTATGTGGCCTCATGGTACAGGGCGCTGGGAATGAAAATCGGGAAATCGGTGGAGCTTTCAACAGCGTGTTCAACAACGCCCGATCTTATTTATCTTCAGGACGGATGCACCATTGCTGATGAAGCTTCGCTTGGTTCTCCGCACATCGAAAGAGGATGGATGACTCCGGCTCCGGTCCGGTTAGGCGCCCGGACGTTTATTGGAAATAGCGCAGTCGTTTCGGCTGGTGTCACCGTTGGCGACAACTCATTGATCGGCGTACTTTCCGTCGCGCCGAAGGAAGAAAGTAAACGCAGCAATGCTACCTGGTTTGGTTCACCTGCCGTTTTGTTTCCCAGGCGGGAATCCAAGGCAGGGTTCTCAGATGAGAAAACGTATCGACCTTCAACTAAATTACGGATGATACGTGGATGTGTTGAGTTACTCCGTATTACGTTGCCTCCGGCCGCTTCCATTATTGTCGCATCCTTTGTCATCAATGCAGGAATGGCTTTGTTGGAAAAAACCGGGGTGTTAACTACAATGCTTACGTTGCCAATGGTATTTGGAGCAGGCAGTGGGCTGATGATACTGATCGTTGCCTTAGTGAAGTGGCTGGTGATGGGGCGGTACAAACCGTTCGTCCACCCGCTGTGGAGTAATTTTGTCTGGAGGCTTGAATTTGTAAATGCGTTGTACGAATTTTTTGCCGCCCCGCTTTTGCTGGAGATGCTTCAAGGTACACCCTTTCTTCCCTGGTATCTCAGACTTATGGGGGCGAAGATTGGCAAGGCTTGTTACATTGAAACTACCGGATTTCTTGAATGGGATCTGGTGGAGATGGGAGATCGCGTCATGATAAACGAAAATGCCGTCATTCAAACTCACCTCTTCGAAGACAGGATCTTGAAAGCCTCCCGATTGCGCATTGGCGATGATTGCAGGGTAGGAGCGACTTCCGTTGTACTGTATGACTCCGTCATGGAGAATGGATCTACGTTGGATGCCCTTACCCTTCTTATGAAGGGAGAGGTACTTCCGGGAGACACGCATTGGATGGGGATTCCGGCATCAAGCAAAGCAACGGCGGCGGGTAAATTGAGTCACGCGCTCAACGACAAACTTAGTAGTCGAACGATAAAAAGACAATATGAACTTGAACCGTCAAGTCCTCTATAAGGAGTGTGACGTTCACCTTTGGAAGTCTCATTTGCCGGAGGTTGTGCCTTCCTATGATTGTCTTTCAAAAGAGGAGCAGGGTAGAAGCGCCCGCTTCAGGCGCTATGAAGACCGGGCCCGGTTTAACAAAGTCCACACCTTTCTAAAAAGCGTCCTTCAGCGGTACACTCATTTGCCGCCGGAAGAAATTCATTTTGCCCACGGACACAATGGTAAGCCTGTTTTGAAATGCAGGCATTTGCATCCGCCCGTTTACTTTAATTTGTCCTACCGGGGCGACTATGCGCTACTGGCGATTTCCAATTCGCCATTTATTGGTGTTGACGTAGAAAGAATTAAACCCATAGACGACATTTTAACCTTCACGTCTGATTATTTCTCACCGCCGGAGGAAGAAAAAATACTCGGGCCTTTGTCCAGGGCGGGGCAACGGTCGATGGTGTACACATTTTGGACCATGAAGGAAGCTTTAATTAAAGCCCTGGCAACAGGGTTTCTCAACCCTATAAAGGAGTATGATTTGTCATCCTTTTTGTACGCGCCCTATCAAACGCTGCGCGATTCTCATATTTGGCACATCCGTCGTCTTCCAATGGAGAGAAACTACAAAGCTGCGTTTGCCGTAAGAGCAGAGAAAGTAAATTGCTCCGTGTTTCATTACGGCTGCAAAATTGATCAAATATTCTTTTGATCTCTGCGCCTACTTTGCGCCTCCGCGCCTTTGCGGTGAAAAATTCTCGGTGGCCTGGGATTTTGAGTCCTGGAATTGTCGTTCACCCTTTTTTTTGACATTCTATCCCGTGATTCTGCATGCCCACAGACAGAATCCTTTTGAACAACGTTATAACAAGAGCCTTGACCCTTTGGGTTTCGCTTGCAAACTGTAAAGTTTATGAATTCCGAATTTACAAATTATGTTGAACTGGCTGGCAGCCACAAAATGGCGCCGCACGGGGAGCGCCGGGAAGGGATTGACAAGGGGATGCCGATCACAATTTCGGTGTATGTGAGACCGAAGGAGCCATTGTTGGGACTCATACTTGGGACCGGTACCAAAAAATTGGCGACGCTCGCCCGGGGTCGATATAAATCAAAGCATGGA
>DATHFS010000117.1:0-5399 GCA_035317975.1 Cyclobacteriaceae bacterium
CTTCTGACTTTAAATGTCGTTGTTCAATAGCAATTCCAACTAGTGCTCCAACAATGGACTTGGTTATGGAAAAAACTTTGTGAGGCTTTTCAGAGTCATATCCATTGAAGTATTCATCCAATACTATTTTTCCATGCCTTACTACAACAATTCCATCGATGTTATCATAGTCTCCACTTATTTTTGGAATAGTCCCCTTTAACATTTCCAAGTCCATCCCTTCTTTGTCAGGAGCTGAGACTGCCCAATTGTCGTCAAGTTGTTTTGGATATGTGTAATCCCTCTTGTCTTGCTGACAAGAAGATATAAGTAAGAGTGTCCAAAGTAAATATGCTATTCTTGTCATTTATTTTTTAGAGCTTATTTTGTCCAGTGGTGTTGCTGCCAACGTCCGTGTATAGGGCGTGGTCGGCATGGGGCGGGCTTCAAAATGTAGCGCAGCGGAATGTCAAGCCCGACCTACTCCATCTTTCCTATACACAAATCGTCGAACGAAGATAACTCTTTGATTAGACAATTTACCAGGCCATGACCTATACACTATGTTTTGCGCTGTGACGCGAATGTTCGAATCGGAAATATATCTGTGCCAGGAGGCTGGATTTCGTGTAGTTCTTATGGGTTGGGGGCTATGGCGTTTGAAAAGATTTCATTGAAAGTCTTTGTGACTTCGGTTTCTTTTCCTTTCGAGCCAACATAAGCAAAGCCTAATTGTTCCAAGTCCGTGATGAAAATACTCTTCTCTATTAGTATGTCATCGGCATGATTATTTTTGAGATCTTCAACCTTTTTAAGCCAATTATTGTAAGGGCCTCCTTCCGTTAATCCGTATCTTTTGAAATTCTCAGCGTTTTTGAACTTGAGAAGCTCGTTATACAGTGATTTGAATTCAGCAAATACCACCTCAGCCTCTGCTTTTCGATATTGAATCTTTTCTTTTTCTAATCTCATTGAATGAATGGAAGTGTCACTACTGGTACGAGGCACCGAACTTTCGTCCGCTGACCGGACAGTGGATGTTGCGTCCCGTTGTTTTTCTTGTCGATTGGCGCATCCAAACAGAAACACAAGCAATGCAAATAATAGAATTTGTACTTCTGACACTCGGCTAATTAGAACCTTCATACTTGAGTTACATTATTTCAGCATTCAGTTGCCCGCTCTTTCCCGCGGCATGGCGCACAACTACCTGCGATATATACTTGTTACCTATACATCCTATATCGTTTTGCCAATACGTGCCTATAGCCCCTGGAAAATCTTGCTTTTGTGCACCGTGTTCAAAGGTCAAGATTATCCAACGGACTCCTGATCTGGTCAAATCCCCTTCTCGTAAGATGAGTGTAAATTTCAGTCGTTCGGCCTGAACTGTGCCCCAACAAGGCTTGAATATACCGCAAATCAATACCCCGTTCAAGGAAATGGGTCGCAAAGCTGTGACGGAGACTGTGCAGCGTAACCGGCTTCGAAATATCGGACCTCGCCAGTGCCTGAGCAAATACTTTTTGAAGACTGGATTCGGAATACATCCAGACCAAATCTATTCCCGACTCAAGGTTGATGATGTGGTGAATTTTCTTCAGGAATGTGGGTTGATCGGGCGGCCAGCCAATGTGTGTTCGATTTAGTTGGAGCACCCTTATTTAAGCCCCTTCTTTTTTGAACCCACTCTCACTTTCTTCGCGTTCAGTTCGGTCACCACCTTCTTTCCGGTTTTCACTTCAATTTCCTTTCGAGTGTTCCCGGGCAATTGTTCCGCCTTGCTTGGCAATCACTTTACTTTCATCAAGAGTCGTTGGGTTCTTTTCCTTTGAAATCTCCGCGGTTGTTGCTTCTGCCAGCATATTCAACACCAATTCCAAATTGGTCATGTGGTCGCGAAGGTTTTCCTTTTTTAAGTCCTTATGTCTCTTGTATTGCTTTACGGACTTGCCACTCCATGCCTTGGTAATAATGTCCGTGAGTATGGCAAAATCCATCCCTCTATTAACTCCACGCTTTTCCCATTCGTCCGTTAGTTCTTTCCTTACCTCGATGCTCTTAAGCCTTTGATTAATCCATTCTTTGGTGTACCCCTTTGCCAGATAAGTTTCCATTGCCCGGTCGAAACTCAATTCAGGGTCTTCTGTTTCTTCAATCCGTTCGTACCCTATTTGTGCAAGCCATTGTTTGAATGGTTCTGCTTTGGGAGATGGAATTGACTGGATAATTCTTAAAAGTCCTCGTGTGTTAGCGGCTTGAATTTTACGCCTTTTTCCATCTGCAGCCGTCATTTCAACCAGGGTACAAATTGTACCCCAGTTGGCGAACAGTTCCGGGTCGCGATTTCTCAGTTTCTTAATGTACTGCTTTATGTCTGCACTGTCTGTTAAGGCCTCTACCGCATCCTGAACGGAGAAATACCATTGCTCGGTTTCTTTATCCCAATGGGTTCTTACTTTTTTGGATTCAAATAGTTTTATGGCACTCATCTTCTCTTCTTGCTCTGCGGGGAATAGTCGATGATTGATAGCAATTATCTCGAGTCGTTTATCAAGCCTTTTAGCGAACGTTTTAATCTCCTTTTGTGTCCAGTTTCGGTGACGTAGTCAATAATGTCTCTTAAATCGACAAGAGCTCTTTCGGACCAGACCAGCTTATAACCACTTTTCATACAGCTTCATGGCCTCTTTGTGCGGCCTGACTCGTCCTGCCTTTATATCGGCAAGCCCTTTGTCAATTGCGGTTTTCTTCTCGTTGGTTATTTCATTCCACCAGTCAAGCTTCTTTGGATTGTCCCTCAGCATTTTTAGCTTCTCAATCGATATGTCGTCCTTGATCGATCTCACCCATTTGATGATCTCAAGTTTTTCCTTCTCCAGATTCACATCAGCAATTTTTGTCCTCATTCATAGGGTTACGGAATCTTCTCCTATTAGACCAATCGACTACCTATTGCTAGCACCCTGTGACAGCGTACTATGCCGCGTTGCTTTGATGCTGTTCAATTAATTCCAGCTCTCTAAATTTGAGTCGCCCTTCCTCCTCAATGTCAAAATCGTCCTGAAGTCCCAACCAAAATTTGGCAGAATTTCCAAAATATTTTGATAGCCGCAGTGCCGTGTCTGCCGTTATTCTTCTATTTCCCTTTATTATTTCGGATACTCTTGTCTGTGGAATCCCAATATCCTTTGACAGCCGATAGGCGGTTAGTGCCAGAGGAACTAAGAACTCCTCCTGCAGGGTTTCTCCAGGATGAATGTTTTTAAGTTTCTTCATTTTTCATTTCAACTCAATTGTGCCCTTTCGTCATGTGACCAATGTTGCGTGCCATGGCCTTCACCATTTCAATCTAGAAGGAGCTTGTCGGGTGTCAAACAGTGAAATAAGAGTAACGGTGTCTCTTATTGACTCATAGTAAATTACGGTTTGCCTTGTTAAAACTGACCGTCTTACGTTTCTTCCCTTCTTGCTCTGCGGGAATAGTCGAGGATTGATAGCAATTATTTCGAGTCGTTTATCAAGTTTTTTGGCAAATGTCCTAATCTCCTTTTGTGTCCAGTTCTCGGTGAGGTAGTCGAGAATATTTTTCAAATCGGCAAGAGCTCTATCTGACCAGACAAGCTTATAGCCATTTTTCATACAGCTTCCTGGCTTCTTTGTGCGGCCTGACTCGTCCTGCCTTTATATCGGCAAGCCCTTTGTCAATCGCAGTTTTCTCCTCGTTGGTTATTTCATCCCACCAGTCAAACTTCTTTGGATTGTCCCTCAACATTTTTAGCCTCTCAATCGATGTGTCGTCTTTGATCGATCTCACCCATTTGATGATCTCAAGTTTTTCCTTCTCCAGATTCATATCAGCAGTTTTTGTCTTCATTCAAGGCCAATTTACGGAATCTTTCCCTATTTGGCCATTGTGCATCGCCCAGGTGCCGGCATGGGGCGCGTTAAGAAAGGACACCGACGGGTCGGGGGAAATGATTGGCGTAACTAAAATCGCCCGTAACCTCACGGCCACTTTCCTATTTTCCAGAACGTATTTCCTGCATCACCCGATCAAGTCCAGGATTCTGCCATTCATCAGTCGAATAGGTCCTTTTAATTTCGGATTCTCCTTCTTCATTTCCTCAGCGGCTGCGAAGTTGGTTTCAAACCTTTGTTCCAACGTGCTGATGTCCGATGTCTCCCAGAAATCTCCTTCATCCAGAACCACGAAAGTCTCGAAGCAGGGTTCAATATCCCTCAACAACTGGATCACCTCAACGTGGGTTGAAATGCCTGCATACTGAGTTTTACAGAACTGTTGAATATAAAGGTCATCGTCAAATTCGAGAGCAAAAGGGTCACAATTTTCGTCAGGGTGAAACTGAATTCCCCTGACGGGGCCTTCATATTCGCTTTGTCTCCCGCCTTTAACTCTGAACAGCTGTTTTTTTTCACTGTCTAAATTGATAACCTCGCAGCCCTTTTCGGCTGCAAACTCGCTTGCAATCGTGATCACCTCATCAAGGCTTTCCTTATTTTTAAGTCGCCCGTAAAAATGAATTGTTACTCCCATAATTTTTTCTTGTTAATGATGATGGAAGATCGGGGAAATCAAACAAGAAATGGAATCTTAATGTGTACGGTTTTCCTGACAATCGCTTTTCAACCGCAGAGGCGCAGGGGCGCAAAGTAGGCGCAGAGAAATACAAATAGGATAGTTTGGTTTGCTTACAAATAAATATCTTTTAGGAGCCCCAAAGAGCATCAACTCTGCGCAACTGGACTCAGGAAAGTATGAGACAAAAGAATTGGCCTCTGCGCCTACTTTGCGCCTCAGCGTCTCTGCGGTAGAATTTTAACCGCGCGCAAAGCTTTTTATTCAGGCTCAAAAAAAGGGCTGCGTTCCCGCAGCCCTCTCTACCTAGATATCTTATGTAGTCCTCTAAAACTTCTTCCCTGGGAAATACGCCACCTCTCCCAACTCCTCTTCAATCCGTATCAACTGGTTGTACTTGGCCATCCTGTCCGAACGGGATGCCGATCCGGTCTTGATCTGCCCGCAATTCAGCGCTACCGCCAAATCGGCAATGGTATTATCCTCCGTCTCCCCGGAACGGTGCGACATAATGCTCTTGTAGGAATTCCGCTTGGCCAGGTTCACCGCCGCAATCGTCTCGGTCAAGGAACCAATCTGATTCACCTTCACCAGGATGGCATTCCCCACTCCCTTGTCAATACCCTCTTGCAAACGCTCTACATTCGTAACGAAAAGATCATCACCCACCAACTGCACCGTCTCGCCTACACTGTCTGTCAACGCCTTCCAGCCAGTCCAGTCATCTTCCGCCAACCCATCCTCAATGGATATGATCGGATATTTCTTCGCCCACGCAGTCCAGTACGCCGCCATTTCCAACGGCTTCAGCTTCTTGCCG
>DATHFS010000118.1:0-2417 GCA_035317975.1 Cyclobacteriaceae bacterium
CCGATGTACCCCGCTTCGTTCAGCTTCTTTAACTGGTGGCTCAGGTTTCCCTGCGTGGTTTTGGTTATTTCGAGCAGGTGGTTGAAGTCCGCCTGCTTCGCCTTAATTAAAACTGAAACTATGGCTAATCGAACGGGCGTATTCAATACGGGATCAAGTTCACTAAAGCTCATTGCTTCGCATGTGAAGTTGAAGCCTTTAACAAATAACCCGGAACGATATAGCCTGCTATAATCGCAACGCCGTGAACCAGTACTTTTAAATCATCTGCTATAAAAACGCAAACCAGGGACGCACAGAAAAATAAGACTCCTCCCCAGACCAACGGTTTGAATTTCATTGTTAATCCCGAAACCAACGTCCCGATTCCGGCAATGATCAGGGTAAAGGCGAATGGAGGGAGGCCTTGATTGATGCTTACAAAAACGGTGAGAAAAAATGCCACTCCCAGGATCATCCAAAGCCTGCTTAGGAAGTATTGCAGGTAGGTCTGCGTCCCCGGCATCATTTTCTTTCTGTAGTAAACTATAGTGGAGAAGACTCCGATAAGTGCGAAAATGGGAAAGGGGAGAAAGTAATATTTAAATGTGGTGATCGTGACCAGAACATAAAACAGAAAGCTGGCCGAAGCCACGAGCCAGCCCCACAGCAGGAGGGGATAACTATTCTTCCTGATATCTTCCCGGGTGCGCAAAATCGCGTCCGATATGATTTCAAGGCTTTCTTCAGGACCCAGGGCGCGCTCTGACGGCATAGTTGAGGATTTAGATGATTAGATTAATGTAGTTTGTAATACAGACTAAAACGTAATCTGAGTTATTTTGTTGCATGACCGGCCCCGCGCACCCTCCAACTCCCTAAAGGGAGGGCCAGCCGCACTGATTCCCTTTGAGCAAAGAATCCACCCTACCTACGCATTTCATAGTCTCTTCTCCACCCTGACTTCTCGAGGTACCGGGTCAAATTTTACTTATCTTTTATAGGATAGTTTGTGCTTGCCCGGTATGACATTTCATAGTTTAGTGAGAGCCTACCCCTATGGCTACGGCACGATAAAAAGCAGCACCCATGCAACTAATGTCCGTTTCCGGCAATCTTTACCGGGAAACTATTATGAAGGGATCCTGATACCTTTTAGCAATTCCGAGGTACTATAAAATAAAGTGTCGTATGCTCAAAAACTACTTTGTCATCACTATACGGAACCTTTTCAAACACCGGTTCTATTCGGCCATTAACATCTCCGGCCTCGCCATCGGCATCACGTGCAGCATCCTCATCCTGTTGTGGGTGGCAGACGAAGTTTCGTACGACAAATTCATACCCAAAGCGGACCGCCTCTACCAGGTATGGGTCAATGCCTATTTTGACGGCAAGGTTAACTCCTGGACGTCGGTTCCCCTTCCCACCTACGAGGAAATGAAAATTTCTGACAGCAACATCAAGCGCGCTGTAGTAACCGATTGGGGTGGAGGTCACTTGCTAACGACCGGCGAAAACAGGTTGAACAAGAGAGGATATTATGCCAGCGAAGAGTTTCTGGAAATGTTTGAGTTTCCCCTCATCAGCGGCAACGCCAATCAGGTACTCGACGCGCCGGCTTCTATTGTGATCACCCAGTCGACCGCCAAAGCCCTCTTCGGTGACGAAGACCCGCTTGGCAAGATCATCCGCGTCGACAACGAGCACGACCTTAAGGTAACCGGCATCCTTAAGGACATCCCTTCCAATTCCACATTCCAGTTTGACTTTATAATTCCCTGGAAATTCCGGTACCAGACCAACGACTGGGTGCGGCGCAACACAACGAATTGGGGCAACTACTCCTTCCAGGTGTTTGCCGAACTCAACGATCCCAAAATGAAGGAGTCGGTTGAAAACAGCATCCGCGGCATGCTGGCCAAGCACGGTGAAGACAAGGAGATGAAGCACGCCATGTTTCTTTATCCCATGCTCCGCTGGCGCCTCCACGGCAACTTTGAGAACGGGGTAGAGCAGGGCGGCATGAGCGATTACGTTCAATTGTTCACCATCATCGCCATCTTTATCATCGCCATTGCCTGTATTAATTTCATGAACCTGGCGACGGCGCGAAGCGAACGCCGTGCGCGCGAAGTAGGCATTCGTAAAAGCGTAGGATCACGCCGGCACGAACTGATCCTGCAATTCATTGGCGAATCCATTTTCATCTCGTTTCTCGCATTTGCATTGTCGACTCTGATGGCGCAGCTTCTTTTGCCAGCCTTCAATTCACTGGTGCAAAAGCAGTTGTTTGTCGACTATGGAGCAAAGGAATTCTGGATTTATGCCCTGGGTCTCATATTTACGACGGGCATCGTCGCAGGCAGCTATCCCGCCTTCTATCTTTCTGGGTTCCAACCGGTGAAAGTTTTGAAGGGAAAACCGACCATTGGAAA
>DATHFS010000119.1:0-4272 GCA_035317975.1 Cyclobacteriaceae bacterium
ATGCTGCTTGGCGCATGAGCCGGGATCCCGGTTTAAATGCTGCACCTTTTCTATGGAATTTAAGCCCTTGCCCCCGCCCTTGTTGGTGTTGTGGGTTGGCATGCGCGAAGGGTCACCAACAAGCACACGCTGGATGTTCCGTGCCTGGGGATCTTGTTGGTGTCTCTGCCCTCATCCCCCGCAAACACCAACAATGGCGGCGTGACCTGCAACTTGTTGCAGATCCCGGCTCATGATAGTTCATCATTCCATAGAACACCACTACGTGGCCGGGATGACACCGATTCACCAACCATGGCGAGCACAAATTCATAACAACCAAGACCTACCTCGGAGAAGGAGTCTGTGTCGGAAGTCCCTCCTCCTTCCACGCTTTGATCCCCCCATCCAAAAGGTAGACCTGTTGGAAATCCAGGTCCTTCATCTTATCCGCCGCTTTCGCACTACGGACGCCGCTACCGCAATAAACAAAGTACGGTTTGGTCTTGTCCATACCCGTGATCAGAATTTTGAACTCGGGTAAATTAAAATCAACGTTCACCGCTCCTTTCAGGTACCCCTGACGGACTTCTTCCGGCGTACGTACATCCAATATCACGGCACCCGGGGTAGCGGCCATTTTCTCCTGAAAAGCTTTTGGCTTGAGGAGGAAGGTTTCTGTGGTTCCTGTCTTCGTACATGAGAACGTGATGACCAATAATAGAAGTGTTGCAATCCTATTCATATTGTTTTTTTTATTTAATGACCTACTAGTCAAGTATCGTCTCCCAAAGGGGACGATACGGAATGGTGGGGATGCTACCCAAATTCCGCATCGTCCTCTGTGAGAGACGATGCCGGACCCAAATCTTGTTCAAATTGTTTTCTATTTAACAACCTGTACCCACCCTTTGCACGTGGTCTCCCCCACTATTTCAGCTTTATAATAGTATACTCCGGCATCCACATTTTCCGCCGACCAATCGTCGCGGTAGTCATCCGTTTGATAAACCTTCTTCCCCCACCGGTTAAATATGGAGAGCGATGCACGAAGAGTCGATTCAGAAATTGGCCGGCCGGCATACTGGATGACAAAGGTATCATTTAGATCCGGAGTCCCCGGGGTAATGACGTTGGGGACCTTCAATTCGTATACCGGAAGATCGATCGTTGTGTCGTAAACACAAAACTCCTTCCTGCCCACCAGCCGGACAGGATATGTCCCATCTTTCTGGAATTGATGGGTATCCTGATCCTGGTCAGTAGTGGTACCATCTCCGAAGTCAAAGAATACCTCTTCTTTCGGATCTGTCCGGTTCGTCACCTGCACGGAAGGACGTGAGAAGCAGTCGTAGACCTTCCTCGCATCAAATTTCAGATCAACACCTGGGACTACGCTGATTTTTACTGTGTCGTTTGCAACACAGCCGCGGATATCCGTAATGGTTACAAAATAGCGTATGGTGTCCTCCGGTGCGACTGAAAATTGAGCCTGTTGTGAAGTGAATTTTCCGTCGTCGCTGATCCAATCGTACGTAACCCCACCGCTCGCTGTCAGTTGGGCAGAGGCTCCCAGGCAAATCACCTCACTCTTCGTGACGGTCCCCTCCGGCATCCAGACGTCTATTGTTGTGAACGTCGAGTCTTTGCCAACACAGGTGCTGGCATCGATGGCTTTGAGTTTTACGGTATACTTTCCAGGCTTTTTGTACTCGTGAATTACAAACGCCGTGTCCGTCTTCAGCAGGGCCGTACCATCACCCAGGTTCCATTCGAAGAACTCTCCCCCCGTGCTCAGGTTTTGGAATACGATTTTATCAGGGATGCATACACCATTATACCCCGGCACATTGAGCTTTACTGTATTGGTTTGAATAATTGCATGAAGCGACGATAGATCAAATTTGAATGCCGCATTGTTGCAGTTTGGACTCCTGTTGGTATTGCTGTGTGCATGGGGGGTGGTGGGAAAATCGGAGGTAGGTGCATGCGTGGCATTGAGTGCCTGACACCCGGAGCACACGGCATGATAAACAACGCCTTTCTTATCAAAGCGACTCGTTCCACCATCCACGTGGGTGCGCGAATCCGCTCCTCCCATATAGGTGCCATACAAAAGCTGCTTGGCATCGTCGGTCAGCACCATGAAGTAAAAGTCTGATCCATGGGTGGTAGATTGATATGCATTCGCCGTAACCGGCATACCAAACGTATCACTATTCCAATAACCCAGGTCGGAGTTAATCCTGCCACCCCATCCCGTCATGTAGAGATTGTTGCAATCATTGACGAGAAATGCGGTGGGCGAAATATCCGGCTTGCCCCTGCCGGTACCAAACACCGTTGAAAACAACAGGGTCGAAAGTCCGTTGTCAAATTTCTGAATGAACTGCCCGCTGTTTGGATTGGAATAGACGCCGGAGGTCACCGGAAAACTTCCAACGGTCTGGCCATACACATAGACTTCTTCCTGCTGGTTCAAATCCAAAAAATAGATCTGGTTGAACCCGGGAGTTCCAGTGAACGTTGCTGAAAGAATTGCCGATCCGTCGCCCGCCAAATGAGCGATCCAGCCATCCGCATCGCCGGCGTTCAGCGGCTGATAACTTCCTGCCGTGGCGGGAAAATTAAGACTTCCCGTACCGCCAGCAACAAAAATATTTCCTGCGTTGTCCAGCGTAATGGTATGGGATGCATCCGAGCTACTCCCACCCAGCATCGCGCCCCATACAATTTGCGTCAACGTGTTATTCAATTCCATCACCACCGCATCGGTGGCTCCTCCCTGATAAAGCGTATTAAAACTGTTGACAACCGGAAAGTCGCTCGATGATGTCACCGTGCTGATAAAAATATTTCCCTGCTCGTCCGTGATCACGTCTCCGCGCAATTGGTCGCCATAGTTTTTTACCAGGAGACCACCACTCGGATTGAGACCATCGTTTGCGCTTCCACCAATAAACGTGCTGCCCATCAACTGGCTTCCGTCCGCGCTGATCCTGGCCACAAAAATATCAGAGCCATTATCATAACTGTACACATTATCCTCGAACGTTCCTCCATTAAACGACCTATCGATAACACCGCTCGTTGTTGGAAAATTGAGTGAACTCGTTGTTCCGAGAACAATCAGCTCCTGCTGCGCATTCATCACCAGACTGTGGGGAGAGTCGAACGCATTTCCACCCAGGTACGATGCGTACAATACGTTTTCACCTGTAGAATCATACTTCAGGATACCGACATCAAAATTACCGCCATAGGTGGTTTGAAAGGCTCCGGGCGTTGTAGGAAAGGTTCCCCCAATGTATTGAGAGGTTACACCGGAGGAATAGAGCTTCCCATGTTCTCCCGGAGTAGCAGAACTTCCCCAACTGTCGGCGGTGGAACCGGAGTACGTGGAGAAGATCAGGAGCGGATCAATAATGAGTGAGTAGCAGGGATCGTATCCATCGGGGAAGCGATAGGAAATGCGGCCACTTTCCAGAGCATACTCGCACCGAACCCTTTTTCTTCTCCCTTCAATTTCCTGATAAGCAATAGGCTTTCCCTCCGTTAACGAAGCCAGGGCACTATGAACCATCACGTTTCCATTCTCTATCCAGAGTGGATCCGAACCTTGATATTCAATGACAATCTGCTGTGGATCGGCCCCGGGCGCCAGTATGAAATCATATTTCAGATTATTTCCTTCTGACGTTACTTTAAGATCAATATCGTTGTACAGTCCGGTGTAAAGTACCCCGTCATACCCTTTCGCCCTGGTTCCCCATTTCTCCGGATCATTGCCAATAAAATAATTGAACGTCGTAGGGATCACTCCGAAGGGATGGGCCAACGCATGCGGGTTGGACCCCACAAAACTCAATTGGATCACCTGCGCATCGACACATTCGTCGGAAGGATGAGGAGCGCCGGATTCATTGAAGGCGCTGTGTCCCTGTTCATGCCTGGCCTGTAATTTCTGTTCGTCCAGGAAAGAAAACCGCCACATTCCGGGCTGAATAAACAGACGCCCACCGGGTATGCGGGCGGAAAAATCAATTCCGATCGGCCACTGATTCCTGTTTTCAATGAAGTGCAAGGCGGGATCCGGATTGGCTAACGCGACGGTCGGTCCTGAACATAAAAGGAGAAATCCCACCCACGGCACCTTCCTTGCTGCAACCATACCACAAGTTAATTCTCTTTTCGCAACACTTGCAACGGTGGGGTCGTAATGACCTCCCGTGAATTCCACCAACCGATTAACACAGTCAGAAAAACCACCCCAGCGCCGATGAGAAGTAATTT
>DATHFS010000120.1:0-4104 GCA_035317975.1 Cyclobacteriaceae bacterium
TAGCTTCTTCGCTAACAACCAATCAGGTCGTTGCTTTTATCCTGGCGGCTTTCCTTTGTTTTATTCTTTATTCCGGATTTGATTCACTTTCTTCCGTGGCCACCGGAAGCGAAGAAGTGCTGTGGATACGCCAACTCGGGATCCTTTATCATTACGATGCCATGAGCAAAGGCCTGATCGATAGCCGGGACCTGGTTTATTTCGGCAGTGTGATGGGCTTACTATTAATTCTAACAAAGACGGTCATGGGGAGCCGCCAGTGGCAACATTAATCGATGGAGACGATCAAGAGACCAATGCGTAGTTGGAAGCAAAGCAGGCAACTCGGAGATTGTCTCTTGTTAGCCAATGGGATCGTATTCGTCGTGCTTGTCAATCTTATGGCCTCCAGCTTATTTTTTCGGATCGACCTTACAGAGGAAAAACGCTATACCATCAGGGCCCCGACAAAAAAGCTCCTGCGCGATCTCGATGACCACGTCTATATCGAAGTATTCCTGGAAGGAGATTTGAACCCTGGATTCAGGCGGTTTCGGAAGTCGGTAGGGGAGACCCTCGAAGAATTCAGAATCTATTCTAACAACAAAGTCCATTATACGTTTACCGATCCGGCGTTGGCCATGAGTGACAAAGCCAGGAATGAATTCATGGCGGGACTCGCTTCGAAAGGAGTGCACGGGATGCGGGTGATCGATAAAAAAGGAGGAGAACGCACGGAGAAAATCGTTTTTCCGGGAGCGCTCCTATCGTATAATGGATTTGAAAATGGGGTGATGTTGCTCAAAGGCAGTCGCCTTGCTGTGGGTTCACAAGAGGTACTCAACCAATCCATCGAAGGTATTGAATTTGAATTCGCCAACGCCATTCAAAAATTGACGAACACCGGTCGGAAACGGGTGGGCCTGTTGAGGGGCCACGGCGAACTCGATAGCCTTAGCATTGCCGGATTGAACAATGCCCTGTTGGAACAGTACGACGTGTTCAACGTCGATCTCCCTCGTAAGAAAGAGGTTTCCCATTACGATGTGCTGATCGTGCCGAAGCCCGTCAAACCATTTTCCGAAGCCGATAAATTCAAATTGGACCAATACATCATGACGGGTGGCAACGTGATTTTCCTGATCGACAGGCAGGACGCCGTTATGGACAGCGCCTCCCGCAACAATTATTATGCTTTCCCGATTGAAGTGAACCTGGACGATCAATTATTCAAGTATGGCGTAAGGATCAACCGGGACCTTATCCAGGACAGGGTTGCCGGTAAATACCCGGTGGTAGTAGGCGAGGCCGGTGGCCGGCCTCAACTCATGCCCCTGGACTGGCCGTGGTTCCCGCTGATCAACCACTATGCCGACCACCCCATCACCAGAAATCTGGACGCCACCCTGACCCGGTTTATCAGCAGCATGGACACGGTGAAAGCCATAGGGGTAAAGAAAACGGCTTTGCTTTTCACATCTTCCTATTCACGCAAAGCAACTATCCCTGTAAAGATTGACATCAACGACGTTAGGAAAGAACTGAAGCGCGAGGATTTCCAGGAAGGGCCCATTCCGGTTGCCTACTTGTTGGAGGGTGAATTTACCTCCCTTTACAAAAACAGGTTTTTTCCAGCGGGTGTCGACACGAGTGTGGTGGCGGAAAGAAGTAAGCCGGCTAAAATAATCGTTGTGGCGGATGGCGACGTGGCGCGCAACGATGTGAATCCGCGCTCGGGCCAGGCACAGGCGTTGGGACTCGACCTGGTTTCAGGCTACACGTTTGCCAACCAGGATTTACTCCTGAATATGGTAGCCTACCTTGTCGAGGAGAACGGTGTGATCAGCGCCCGCAACAAGGAAGTGAAGATCAGGCCGCTCGACAAAGAGCGAATCAGGAATCGATCCTTTTGGCAGGTGGTGAACCTGGTGTTGCCCGTACTGGTGTTGATCCTGTTTGGCCTGGGTAGAATGTGGAGGAGAAAAAGAAAATACACAAGCTTTTGATCATGCAGGAAAAGAAAAACAGACGAAGGCTGATTTTATTCCTGGTGCTTATCGCTTGCACGGGCGCGGTGTATTTTGTTCAGCAAGCCCAGGACCAACCGATCGTGGACCCTTCGCTCTTTAAAGTAGAGGATCCTTCCAAAATAGACCGCGTGGTGTTACAATGGAAAGACAGGAAAGTCGACTTGCATTTTGATTCCGATTGGAAAGTAAACCGGTATGAGGCCGATCGGGCGTTGATCGATGTCCTATTTGCGGCGCTGGCACAAGCCTTGCCGAAGCGGCCCGTAGCCACCGCCCGGCGCGACTCGATAAACAAGATCCTGGGTGCACAAGGCGTAACAATCAGTCTATTCGAAGGACCCGAATTAAAGAAACAATTCGTGGCCGGAGGCGATCCACAGAAGAGAGAAACGTATTTCAAAATAGACACGGACACGGAACCTTATCTCATGACGATCCCGGGGTACCGGGTTTACCTGGCTGATATTTTTGCGATCGACGAGAATGGTTGGCGTGATAAACGCGTGTTTAATTTCGCCTGGAGAAACTTCAAAAGCCTGATCACAGTGAACACGGCGGACCCTTCGGCCGGTTTTGTCATCAGCAGGCCGGATAGGAGTCTTACGGTCACGGTAGAGGGGATGAACGAGCCTGATACCTCCCGCGTCAATACCTACCTGGATGATGTTCAGCAACTCTCCGCCGACCAGATCATCTCCAAAGGGACGCAGCGATACGACAGCCTTGCTCAAACCAAACCGGTAAATACAATTGAGGTCCATGATATAGCCAACCGGACCTACCGGCTGGAGTTGTTTCCGGCGCTGCGCGGGGAGACTGTCATCCTGGGTGTAGCCCATGAGGGGGACTTGGTGCTATTTGACCGTAAGAAACTCTTCCGTGTGGTTAAAAAGCGGACGTTTTTCAAAAGGCAATAGGGGTTACCGGTAATCGGTGATCGGGTGATCGGTAATCGGTAGAGTGGTTACGGGTCGAATAGGCTCCCCTGCGAGTCTGGCGTCTGGCTCTGAATTGGTAGATATTTCGGTGATGTGGCGACATGCCACCGATCACCGATCACCGATTACTGATTACCGATCCCGCTTTCCGAATTGAATTTTCTTTCTACCTTTACCACATCCTGCCTTTCACGGGCAGCAACCACAAACCACTGATTCAATGAAGTTTATCGTTAATTCCAGCTACCTGCTGAAGCAACTTTCCAATATCAACGGTGTGATCACGACGAACCCGGTTGTGCCTATCCTTGAAAACTTTTTGTTCGAGATTGATAAAACCAATTTGACGGTGACGGCCTCGGATTTGCAGACCTCGATGATCACTGAAATTACGGTGGAGTCGAAAGAGCGCGGGAGCATTGCTGTGCCGGCCCGGATCCTCCTCGATACGCTCAAAAACCTTCCCGACCAACCCGTTACGTTTTCGATCGACGAATCATCGTACAGTATTGAGATCAGTTCCGATAACGGTCGTTATAAACTTTCAGGCGAAAATGCGACGGATTTTCCCAAAGTCCCTTCGGTATCCAATGATTTCTCGGCTACCCTCTCTTCGGATGTGCTCGCCAGGGCGGTCAACAACACCATTTTCGCCACCAGCAACGATGAACTTCGCCCTGCGATGACGGGCGTGTATGTCAACCTGGGAGACAAAAGCACCACGTTCGTTGCCACCGACGGCCATCGCCTGGTGCGCTATCGCAGAAGCGACGTGAAGTCCGACAACGGCAACGCCATCATCATCCCCCGCAAGGCACTAAATTTATTAAAAGCCACCTTGCCTACAGAGAACACCGATGTGAGCATTGACTTTAATATGTCCAATGCCTTTTTCAAGTTTGGCAATATCCGGATGATTTGCCGACTGATCGATGAACGCTATCCCGACTATGAAAACGTAATCCCGTCTGCCAATACGATCAAGATGACGATCAGCCGGACGGATTTGCTGGGCTCGCTGAAGCGCATTTCAATTTATGCTAATAAGACAACGCACCAGGTCCGGTTGAAAATTACGGGCAGTGAACTCCAGGTATCCGCCGAGGACCTTGATTTCTCCAACGAAGCCAACGAACGGCTTTCCTGCGAGCACGAGG
>DATHFS010000121.1:0-3625 GCA_035317975.1 Cyclobacteriaceae bacterium
GTTTTCAATATCCATCATCAGGAATTATAACACCGCCAACCCGGTCGTGAAACAGATACCCGAAGGATTGCATGCCGAGAAAGGACTTCTCGAAGCGGTCTTCATGGGCCTTGCCATTTCTCCCGACAACAAAAAAGTGTATGTAGCCGGCGGCCAACAAAACAGGATTTACATTTTTGATTTGAATTTGGGTAAGAAACTGGGCGAGATCAGCGCCGATGTGTCTTTTGATGGTACAGACTATCACGACGGATACATCGGTGACATGGTTATGAGCAAAGACGGATCGCGCCTGTATGTAGTCGATCAGATTGGTTTTCGCATGGTAGTGATCGACACCAAAAAGAACAAGGTCATCCACAATGTCCGGACAGGTCGTTATCCTTTTGGCATCGCGTTGTCTCCTGATCAAAAAACGGTATACGTTGCCAATGTGGGAATGTTTGAATACAGTTATATCAAAACACTGGACAAAAAACGCCTGAAGGAGACAGCCCTGAAATTCCCGGCCTTTGCTTACGGTTCAAAAGAGATGAAGGAGGGAATAAAAAATGATACGCTGGAAGTTGCCGGGTTAGGCGATCTCAATGCGCCGGAATCGTTCTCCGTCTGGAGTGTAGACGTCAGCCGGGACAAACCCCTTGTTGTTGCTAAAGTCAAGACTGGCGTGTTGGTGGGCGAAGAGGTAGAGGGTATCCCTGCCGTAGGCGGCTCCAGCCCCAACTCGATGGTCGCCACGGAAGAGGTTGTCTACACCAGTAATGGTAACAATGACAACATCGCTGTCATCGACGTGAAAAAAAATAAAGTTGTTGCCAGCATTGAATTGAAGTTGGACCCGCGTGTTGGAAACCTGAAAGGAGTGATCCCCTTCGGACTGGCGATTTCGCCCGATCAAAAAAGACTCTTTGTTGCTGAGGCCGGCATCAATGCTGTAGGTGTTATCGATGTAGCGTCACAAAAGGTGCTGGGACATATACCGGTTGGATGGTTCCCGTCTAAACTCAAGGTGACCCCCGATGGTAAACAATTAATTGTATCCAATGCCAAGGGGTATGGAAGCGGACCCAACGGAGGTAAGGATTTTAAACCACCGTTCGATCATCCGCATGCCAGCTACATTGGTGCGTTAATGTTGGGCACCGTTTCCATTATTGATTTACCCAACGACGAAGTTTTACCGTCACAGACGGAAAAAGTGATCGCCAACAACTTTAGTTTTAAACAGGCTGGTACACAGGACACGGAGAATCCAATCCCGGTTTATCCAAAGGCGACGGAATCGCCGATCCGGCATATCGTTTTTATATCCAAAGAAAACAGGACGTACGATGAAATTTTCGGGCAACTGAAAAATGGTGAAGGCGATTCAACGCTGGCACGGTATGGCCGCGATGTTTCCTTTGCCAATGAGAAAGGGGATGCGAAAATCGACCGCGCTACCGTCATGCCCAATCATCTTGCTTTGGCCGGACAGTTTACGATCAGCGATAATTTTTATGTGGATTCGGATGTTTCTGCCGACGGTCACGTGTGGCTGACCAATACCTACCCTCATCAATGGATGGAGACGCACCATCCCGCTGCCTATGGAGGAAAGCGCGAGCAGCGGGAAGAGTCAAAAGCCCCCGGTAAATTTGGTATGACGGGGGCAGCCGGCGCCATTTTTCCGGAGAGTTACAACCAGGCCGGCTCGATGTGGGAACATTTGTATCGCAATGGAAAAGAGTTTTACAATTTTGGCTTTGGCGTCGAATTCGACGCTGGAAATTTCTCCGACTCGACCTTCAAATACGGCGGGGTCCGGTATTTGGTGAATTACCCATTGCCGGGTCCCCTGTTTGACCGCACGTCAAGGATGTTTCCGACCTTCAACATGGCCATTCCCGATCAGTTCAGAGCGGATGTATTCATCCGCGAGATCAAGGAAAAATACCTTGATCAAAAAAAGGATCTACCGCCCATGTTGACGTTACAACTATTGAACGATCATGGAGCAGGGGAGCGGCTTCACGCCGGCTTTGGTTTTCACGAGAGTTACATGGCCGACAACGACCTCGCCCTTGGACGGGTCGTTGAATTTCTTAGCCATACACCGTATTGGAAGAACATGCTGGTGGTGGTGACGGAGGACGACGCTCAGGGAGGGCGCGATCATGTGGATGCCCATCGCAGCATCGTCATGGCGATTTCACCTTACGCTAAAAAGAATTTCGTCAGTCACCGGCACTACAGCTTTGGCAGTATTTTCAAAACCTTCTGGAATGTGTTGGGCATTCCCTATTTGAATCAATACGATTTCGGTGTGAGCGATTTGGGCGATTGTTTCACGAACCAACCCGACTTCCGTCCTTACGATGCGTTGCCGGTTGACCCCCGCATCTTTGATCCGCAAAAAGCGCTGAGTCCCCTGAATGAAAAATTCGACTGGAAAGCATTCCGTGAGTCTCCGGAATTGGACGACCCCGAGGACATGAAGCGGGACATGGCGGTGAAGAAGGTAATCGGTGATCGGTGATCGGTGGAGTGTGCCTGTTTAATCACTTCTTGCCGAATACGGATCGCTAACTCCACCCGCGGCCTCCCTTAATGGAGTTTAGTCTGCAGGATCACAATGTCCTGTAACAGATTGTCCGGTTTGATATGGTGCTCATTGTCATAGCCACCCCACTGGCTGTTGGCAATGTAGTAAAACGTCTTGCCGGCCACGACCCCCAGCGTCGGTTCGTTGAAGGCAGGATGCTTCCGGTCGATAATGTCAAATTTGATAATCTGATCCTGGTCAGCATTCAGTATGTACCGCATGACACGCCGCGGGTTGGTTCCATTTTGTATGGCGATCAGAGCGTGGTCATCATAAACCAATCCGTCAATACCCTTTAAGGAAACATCCAGGTTGCACGTTACTTCGGTAAGAGTTTTAGTTTTAAGCTCGAGACGATAAATGCCCTTTACATAGTCGGAGAGGAAAAGGAATTTCTCATTATCGGAAAACGAAAGCCCCTGGATGTTCCAAAAATCAGGCGATGTGAAAAACGGTTCCAGGTGGCGGGTTTTCTCATTAATAATAAAGATGGTGTTGGTCTGGCTATCGGATACAAATACGTCTCCTTTTTTATTCAGGACCAGGTCGCCGAAGACCCCGTCTTTTTCCATCTTCGGGCGTTGAATTTTTTCCAATAATTTTCCTGATGACAATTCAAACTTGAAAACAGCGGACCGTGCGGTAGAGTCATAGTCCTTCATTTCCTGCATCGGAGAAGAGCAAGCCCACAGCAAATTTTTCTTTGCGTCAACCTTTATTCCGAAGATGCTGGTCATCCCGTCAATACCTTCGGGGCAGAAGTCGGTGGCAACACCCAAGGCCGTGACTTTTACGATTTTCCTTTTGTGGATACTTCCTACGTAAAATGTCTTGCTTGCCGCGTCATAGTCGATGCCCTCTGTATGCAGACTTCGGTCATGCAAGACAAAGGCCGTATCGGAATGGATGATTGGGCGTTGCCACTCGCGCTGCAACTCCAGCAGGGACCGGAATTCAGGAGTGTCTTTAATCGAATTGAAATCCGCCAGCCCTTCCAGTTTAAAACTGGTGTCGATGAGGATTGCTTTCTTCAGGTTTTCA
>DATHFS010000122.1:0-5734 GCA_035317975.1 Cyclobacteriaceae bacterium
AGGTGGCTGTCGTCGCAGGATATGGGGACGTAGGGAAGGGTTCTGCTGCCTCCCTGCGCGGCGCGGGCGCCCGGGTCGTGGTAACGGAAATCGATCCTATCTGCGCACTGCAGGCAGCCATGGACGGTTATGCCGTGAAGACCATGGACCATGCTGTGAAAGAGGCGGACATTATTGTGACTGCCACAGGCAATTTCGGGATCATTAAAGACCGTCATTTTCAAATGATGAAGGACAAAGCGATTGTGTGCAACATCGGTCACTTTGACAATGAAATTGATGTGGCGTGGCTAAACAAAAGCGCGCAGAAGGACACGATCAAACCGCAGGTGGATCTTTACACGTTCAGCAATGGCCGTCAGGTGATCTTGTTGGCAGAAGGCCGCCTGGTCAACCTGGGTTGTGCTATGGGCCACCCCTCGTTCGTGATGTCGAATTCGTTTACCAACCAGACGCTGGCCCAGATTGAATTGTGGACTCATACGGATAAATACGAGAACAAAGTATATATGCTGCCCAAGCACCTGGATGAAAAAGTAGCCAGACTTCACTTAAAGAAAATCGGTGTTGAATTGGAAGAACTTTCTTCCGAGCAAGCGAAGTACATTGGCGTGGAAGTGAAGGGGCCGTTCAAACCGGAATATTATCGCTATTGATCAGAATTCTGATCTGAAAATTCTGCAATTCTGAAAATTCTGATCTATATGGCAAAAAACCGGTTGATTTTCTATAGCGTCTTTGGGGTCTACCAATTGGGGGCTTTCATTTTCACGGTGATTATCGATACTGATAATACATCCGCCTTGTTATCCGTTTACGGCTATTTGTCCTGGTTCAAATACCTGTCGTTCGTCGGGGTGATTCTCATTATCGTTGATTTTGTATGGACCTGGAGACAACTCAGCAGAGCCCGGCAGGAAGTAGAGGAGTCCCGGCACGAAAACAATACACTGAAAGCGAAGATCTACGACTTCCAGGAAACCAAGCAACCTACCCCTACCGTCACCGGATCCAAATAGCATGGATTTTAAGTCGGTCATTGCTACTGAACTGCAGGAGGCCTCCAGGGTCCTCACCCAATTTCTGAATGATCCCGTCGCGCTGTCAAAAATTGAACAAGCTTCCAGGATCATTGCTCAGGCTATCCAATCCGGTGGAAAGGTGATCTCTTGCGGCAATGGCGGTTCACACTGTGATGCCATGCATTTTGCCGAAGAGTTAACGGGCCGCTACCGCGAAGACCGCAAGGCCCTCCCCGCCATTTGCATTTCCGATCCCAGCCATCTTTCGTGTGTGAGCAATGACTATGGGTACGAATTTGTTTTCTCCCGCTACCTCGAAGCACTGGGGAACCGGGGCGATGTCCTATTGGCCATCAGCACCAGTGGCAATTCTCCGAATGTACTTCGGGCCGCGCAAACAGCCAGAGAAAAAGGACTGGCCGTAATTGCCCTCACCGGAAAAGACGGAGGTAAACTTGCACCGTTGGCTACCGTCGAACTTCGTGTTCCGCATTCCGGCTATGCCGACCGGATTCAGGAGGTGCATATTAAGATCATACATATTCTCATCTTGCTGATCGAGAAGCAGGTAGTGGGTGATCGGTAATCGGTGATCGGTGATCGGTAGTTTTGAGGTAGGTTAAAGTAATTACCTTCTTCATTACTGTTTTTTCCTTTTAAGTTTTGATTAGGTTTGGCTTGAATAAAGAATATGGAACTAAAAGAAATTGCGTCGATCAGCGGCAAGGGCGGATTATACAAAGTTTTAAAGCCGACCAAGTCCGGGGTTATCCTGGAGGCGCTGGACGAGTCTAAAAGTAAACTTGTTGCTACCGCCACGCAACGACTTTCGCTGCTCAACGAGATTTCAATATATACGACCGACAAAGAAGGCACCGTTTCCCTAGAGTCGGTCCTTAAAAAGATGAACCTGGACTTTGGTAAGGACCTGGGCGTCGATCCGGAATCCGATGCTACAGAACTAAAAGCTTTTTTCAAGTCCGTGCTCCCCGAATACGATGAAAACCGGGTTTACGTCTCCGACATCAAAAAACTGGTGAAGTGGTATGGTGTACTTTCTCGTTATGCACCCGAAGTGCTTTCAGCGCCTGTAGCCGGTGATCGGTAATCGGTTATCGGTGGTGGGTGCAAGACTACTAAAATTGTGGCCACGATCTTTGTTACCAGCCCGGATCCACTGATCACCGATCACCGATTACCGGTTACCGACTCCCCGGATCGACTCTTCGATAAAACTCAACACCTCCTCCCGCCCCATCCCCTCCTCTGCCGAGGTGATGAAAAAAGGAGGGAGCTCATCCCATGTTTTTAGCAGCGTGTTTTTATACAGGCTGATGGATTTGGCGAGTTCATTTCTTGAAAGTTTGTCTGCTTTGGTAAGCACAACGGCGAGGGGAATATTTTTGCTTCCGAGCCAGTGGATAAAATCCAGGTCTTTTGCCTGGGGTTCCAGGCGGGCGTCCAGGAGGATAAAAGAACAATACAGATTTTCGCGTCCCATCATATACTGTTCAATCATATTGCTCCACTGAAACCGGTCTGTCTGGCTCACACTCGCAAAGCCATAACCGGGCAGGTCGACCAGGTACCACGAAGCATTGATGATGAAATGATTAATCGTCTGGGTTTTCCCGGGCCGGTTTGAGATCCTGGCCAGATTCTTATTTCCGGTGAGCATGTTGATCAGCGAGGACTTGCCAACGTTCGATCGTCCAATAAAGGCAAACTCGGGTTTATCGGGGGCGGGACAGCGGCTGATTTCTGTATTACTGATAACAAATTCGGCCGTCTTAATTACCATGGGAGTACTTAAAGTTTTAATTGAAGCCGAAAATACTAATAATGGGAGATTCATGTGAGTTATGATGACGGATTTTAGCTTTAATTATTCGCTTATTTTGCTAAATTGCCTCTCAGGCAATGCATTTATTAATTAATTTAGGACCAAATTCATTTTTTTTGACATGTACAGTCTCCGTAGAGTACTGATTTTTTTAACTGTAATTGCTGCCATCGTTCACCACGCTTCCGCCCAACAGCAACAAGATAAAGCGCAATCGAAGTTGTATATGGAGCAGGCCGAGTTGATCTTGGCGGATACGAAAGCCATGGATGACGCGCGTGATATCATGGTGGTGGCTGCCAATTTTGACACAACGAACATCAAGGCCAATTTCGAAGCAGGCCACATGCACCTCCTGACGATCAACAAAGATTTTGCCATCAAGTTTTTTTTGCGAATCTATCGCCAGGATCCCGCCTATCGATTTGACCTGGAATACTGGATTGGGAAAGCCTATCATTTTGGATTGGATTTTGATAACGCGATTAAGTACTATTCGCGCTATCGCGCTAAACTTGTCCGGCAGCCGGCGTATGCAGGAAAAGACAAAGTGGACTTGAAAGAAGTGGAACGGAATATCATCGAGTGTAACAATGGAAAAGAATTGGTTGCCCATCCTAAGAATTTTTCGATCGTGAATATTGGAGCGGAGATCAATTCCGAATTTGATGATTACGCACCGGTTCTTTCCGAAAATGGAAATGAAATTGTATTCACCACACGGCGGAGGGACGGAAACTCCTTTGAAAACGTGGCGGACGACAATAAGCCTTATGAAGACATATTCACAGCCACCCGGACCCGCGGGGCTTGGTCGAAAGCAAAAAATATCGGTCCGATCATTAACACAAAATTCAATAACTCGAATCTTTCCCTTTCACCGGATGGCAATACCCTCTTTTTGTACAACGACGATGGTAACGGGGATATCTATTTCAGCCATCGGTTAAAGGACAGGTCGTGGGGCGTGCCGGAGCCGTTGGCGGGCCTGATCAACTCCACCTTCAAGGAGTCTTCGGTATCCATCACAAAAGATGGCAACAAGCTCTACTTTGCCAGCGAACGGCCCGGAGGGTCCGGGGGATCGGATATTTATGTGTGTACCCGGGACAGCAAGGGAGAATGGACGCGGGTCAAGAACCTCGGGACAACGATCAATACCGAATATGACGAAGACGGCCCTTTTATTGATTACGATGGCAAGACCCTGTACTTCAGCAGCAAAGGGAGAAAAGGAATGGGCGGGTTTGATATATTCAAAAGTACCTTACTCGATCCCGAACGGAACGAATGGAGCGAACCGGAAAACCTGGGCTATCCGATCAACACACCGGATAATGACATTTACTTTGTCAGTACCTCCGATGGAAAAAAGGCCTATTACTCGTCCACACGGGAGGACGGGTTCGGTTATGATGACATTTACGAAATCAGCGTTTCCGATCAACCGAAGAAAGAGCCGGTCGTGGCGGAAAAGGACCCCGAACCGGAAAAGGATCCTCCGATAAAAAAAGAAGAGCCCAGGAAAGAAGAACCCCCAAAAGAGGTACCTAAGAAAGTTGAATCATTCAAGTACATAGTAACTGTCGTCGATGCCGGCTCCCAATCTCCGCTGGAAGCAAAAGTCCGGTTGCAAGGAGTCAAGGACAACGTTATGGCCGGAATGGTGAACCAGGGAAATGGCGTTTATGAATTCACGGTCCCTTCCGGTCCAAAGGATTACCGCCTTTCCGGAGAACGCACAGGGTATGTCTTCGTCAATGAAACGGTTAAGATTGACGGCGCACCAGGAAAGTCGGCGACCAGAACGATCCGGCTGAGGAAAATTGCCATAGGCGTGGGCTCGGTATTGCGAAATATCTACTTTGACTTTAATTTGTCTGTTCTAAAGAAGGAATCCTATTCGGAACTCGGCAAACTGGAGGGGATGATGAAACAAAACGATGGGATCCGGGTGGAGATATCCGGACACACCGACAGCTATGGATCCAAGGTCAGGAATAAACTTCTCTCCTTACACCGCGCCGATGCCGTGCGCAGTTATCTTACTTCCAGGGGAATTGACCCGCGTCGTGTTACCACGGCGGGCTATGGCGAAGATAAACCCCTTGCCACCAACGACGATGAGAAGGAAGGGCGCGAACTCAATCGCCGCGTGGAATTCAAAGTCGTAGGCAAATAAATCAATTCTTTTCCACACTTTTGATGTGCATTCGTCTCCCGCTGATCTCCTGCCTACGCGAGGCGCTCTGGCAGGCAGGCGCAGATTTTCGCGGAATAATTTAATAGAAATTGGCGGGCCTTGAATCCTTATTTATGACCGTAGTACCGTACAAGGAAGATCGATCCGGGAAGAAAGAGCAGGTCGCCAGAATGTTTGACAACATCAGCGGTCACTATGATTTTCTAAATCATTTTCTCAGTCTGGGGATCGATACAGTGTGGCGAAAGAAAGCGATCCGTGAGCTCAGCGCCCTTCATCCTAAGTTGATTTTAGATGTGGCCACCGGAACAGGGGATTTTGCAGTCGAGGCTCTCCGGCTTCATCCGGATAAGATTATCGGTATTGACATCTCGGAAGGGATGCTGGAAATAGGACGGAAGAAAATGCGGAAGCGCGGCCTGGATTCCAGGATAGAGCTTCAAAGCGGCGACTCCGAAAAACTTCCCTTCGAGGAAAATAAATTCGATGCAATCATCGTTGCCTTTGGGGTGAGAAACTTCGAAAACCTGGAAAAGGGACTGGGCGAGATGCTCCGGGTATTAAGGCCCGGAGGAAAGATGGTGGTTTTGGAGTTCTCCAAACCTACCGTATTTCCTTTCCGTCATCTTTATCATTTTTATTTTAGATTCGTTTTACCTAAAATAG
>DATHFS010000123.1:0-3527 GCA_035317975.1 Cyclobacteriaceae bacterium
CCGGTGGTCGGAGGGAGAATCATTGCCTTCTTTCGCAACATACATCATAAATCCGCCTTGTCGATTATCCCGAAACGATTTTTTTTATGGACGGGACTACCGAAAGCGTCCTGTCCGGGTGAGATAATGCGGGTGCGGAGATCCGGAATTTGTAGTTCCGACCACGACAACAAATTGGCAATACTTTCATTTTGCAAACGGAACAATTCTTATTTGGACGTGGCTGAAACAGTACATTCGTTCTGTACCCTACCCAAATCACCATGGATTGTATAGGCGGCATGTAGAAAAAGCAAAGGAGTTGTGGTAGGATGAACGGTAACCACAATTTTATTCGCCATGATGGCATTTTCCCCTCCTTTTATTATTGGCCTGCCCCGGAAATCCCGAATCATCCCGTATGCACCCTTCGAAATCGTTAGCGATAAAATTTGTGAAATTTTTAACGTTGCCGGTCTGATTTTGTGCGGCTTCATTGGCAATATGTTGGTTATTTCTTAGTATATTCAATGCCTTTTAAAATTCAGATGAAAGGGATCGGGGAATAGGGATTTCAATGTTTTTATAATGTAGTACTTATGGTAGTGGCAGAAGAGAAAGATACGTTGCGCGGCAAGCTAAAAGAATTCTTTGGGTATACCCAATTCCGGGGCAACCAGGAGATCGTCATTAGAAATATTCTCAGTGGCAAGAATACATTTGTGATCATGCCCACCGGGGCCGGAAAGTCGCTGTGCTATCAGTTACCGGCGATGATCCAGGATGGCCTGGCGATCATCATTTCCCCGTTGATCGCCTTGATGAAAAACCAGGTGGATCAAATGAATGCCTATGGTATTAATGCCCGCTTTCTCAACTCTACGTTGAGCAAATCGGAGATCACCAAGCTGAAGAAGGACTGCATGAACGGAGAAGTAAAGATGCTTTACGTTGCGCCGGAGTCGCTTAACAAAGAAGAAAATATCCTATTCTTACAAAAGGCCAATGTTGCTTTTGTGGCGATTGACGAAGCGCATTGCATCTCGGAGTGGGGTCACGATTTCAGGCCGGAATACCGAAAGATCAAGACCATGATCGGGCAGCTGGGCAACATGCCGGTGATTGCGCTGACGGCTACAGCCACCCCCAAAGTGCAGATCGATATCCAGAAAAACCTGCAGATGGAAGACGCCGATGTCTTTGTCTCATCGTTTAACCGGAAGAATCTTTATTACGAAGTCCGCCCCAAAAAGGAAACCAAGAAGCAGCTGATCGGCTTCCTGAAGAATAACAAGGGTAAATCAGGCATTATTTACTGCCTGAGCCGCAAGAAAGTAGAAGAGATTGCTCAACTGTTGACGGTGAATGGCTTTAAGGCCGCACCGTATCATGCCGGCCTCGACCCGGACGTCAGGATCCGAAACCAGGATAATTTTCTGAATGAAGAGACCGACATCATTGTAGCCACCATTGCATTTGGTATGGGGATCGACAAGCCCGACGTGCGTTTTGTGGTGCACTACGATGTGCCGAAATCGCTGGAAGGATATTATCAGGAAACCGGTCGCTCCGGCCGCGATGGATTAGAGGGGAACTGCCTGATGTTCTACAGCCACAACGACCTGAATAAACTGGAGAAATTCAACAAAGATAAATCCGTCCAGGAGCGGGAGAATGCACGCATTCTTTTGCAGGAGATGGAATTTTATGCCGAGTCGCCGGTTTGTCGCAGACGACAATTGCTGCACTATTTTGGCGAAGAATACAAGCAAGCCAATTGCGGCATGTGCGACAACTGTGTCCATCCCCGGGAGCGGTTTGAGGGTATGCACTATGTTCAGATCGTTCTTGAAGCCGCCCGGCAAACCAACGAACGCTTTGGACTGAGCCACCTGGTGAATGTGATCTGTGGTATTGAAGATGAGTATGTGAAGAGTTATGCCCATTTTGACCTGGATATCTATGGAAAAGGGAAGGAGGAAGATGGGGACTTTTGGAAGTCGGTCATCCGCCAGGTATTGATCTATCAGTATTTGGAGAAGGATATCGATAACATTGGGGTGCTGAAGGTTACGGAAAAGGGAAAGAAATTCCTTCAGAAGCCTTATCCGGTTGAATTGGCACGCGACCACGATTTCACAACGGCCATTGAAGACGAAGAGGTTTCATCCGAAAAGGCACCCACCAATACGAAGGCCTACGATGTGAGGCTTTTTGAAATGCTCAAGACCCTGCGGCGGCAAATGGCAAAAACCAAGAGCCTTCCGCCGTACGTGATTTTCCAGGATCCGTCTCTCGAGGAGATGGCCACCGTTTACCCGACTACCAAAGATGAACTGGCCTCTGTCAACGGAGTAGGCATGGGCAAGGTGAATAAGTTCGGACAAGCATTTCTGGAGGTCATTCAAAAGTACGTAGACGAAAATGACATTGAGACGGCGTCGGAGGTCATTGTAAAATCTTCGGTGAACAAATCCAAAATCAAGATTTTTATTATTCAGCAGATTGATCGCAAAGTGGATTTGGATGAAATCGCAGAATCCAAGAGCATTACGTTTGCTGAAATGCTGACCGAGATTGAAAATATCTGCTACTCCGGAACAAAACTTAACCTCGATTATTACATCGATCAGGTTTTGGACGATGAAAAACAAGAGCAGATTTTTGATTATTTCCTGAATTCAGAGACCGACAGTATTGAAGCTGTCCTGGAAGCCTTCAAGGACGAAGTAGATTCCGATTTTTCTGAAGACAACCTGCGGCTCATGCGGATCAAGTTCCTTAGTGAATACGCTAACTAGCTGGTTCACGCAAAGGACGCAAAGGCTTTTTTTTCTTGTCTTTGCGCTCTTTGCGTTTTTCTTTGCGCACGTTGCGTGAAATGTCTTTACGCAACTTTACCTACCTTTGCCGTTTTCCCATTCTCCATGAACATTCTGATCGTAGGCAGCGGCGGGCGCGAACATGCGCTCGCGTGGAAAATAAAGCAAAGCAAGCGTTGTGATCGTCTTTATGTGGCTCCGGGGAATGGAGGCACGGCCGCTATAGCGGAGAATGTTCCCATTTCGGTTGACGATTTCCCTTCCCTGGGAACCTTCTGTATTGATCATAAGATCGGGTTGGTTGTTGTCGGACCAGAAGGCCCGTTGGTCAATGGGATACGGGATTACTTTGAAGCGGATCCTCGCTTAAAAAACATACTTCTGGTCGGGCCCGGGCGAGCCGGCGCTCAATTGGAAGGCAGCAAAGATTTCTCGAAACAGTTTATGGTGCGCCACGGTATTCCCACGGCAGAAGCGAAGACCTTTCAGGTAGATCAGTTGAAGGAAGCCTTGCGCTACCTGGAAACCTGTAAGTCTCCCATTGTGTTAAAGGCCGATGGATTGGCGTCGGGAAAGGGGGTTATCATTAGCCCGACGATACAGGAGGCGCAAACGACGATCCGTGAAATGCTCGAGGATAAAAAATTCGGCGCGGCCTCCGCCAAGGTGTTGGTAGAGGAATTCTTAGAGGGTATTGAAGTTTCGGTTTTCGTGCTTACCGACGGG
>DATHFS010000124.1:0-2115 GCA_035317975.1 Cyclobacteriaceae bacterium
GTTGATGAACTGGTGAACAATCTCCTTCGCTTTTTCGGAAAGGTGCTCGGAATCGCCCAGGGCAACACCAATCATGAACGCTCCAAAAACGGCGTGTATGCCAATGAACTCGGTAAAGGCGGCGCCCAAAAAGCAAAGGGCCATCGACAACGACAATAGCCCCCCCGGCCAGGCCATTTTTTTATTGACCCAGGGAAGGACCCGGTTGAGCAGTCCACGACCCAGGGTGAGCATGAGGATGGCAAAACTCAACGTCAGCAGGATGGTATATCCAATGGAAATATCGCGGCCCTTGCCGATCAAACCCAGGATAACCGAGAAAATCATCCAACCAATGAGATCGTCGACCATCGCCGATGCCACCACGAGCATACCGACCCGGGTCTTAAATAATTTTAAGTCCATCATAATGCGGACAATCACCGGCAAGGCCGAAATGCTCATGGCCGTTCCCATAAACAAAGAGAAGAGCAATAGGTCTGTGCCACCGGTGTCACCAAAGAAAGCAGGGAATAGAAAGGGGATAATGAAGCCAAGAAAGAACGGTATGATTAATCCAAAGAAGCTGGTGGAAAGCGCTTGCTTCCCTTGTTGGAAAACAATATGCAAGTCGACTTCAAGTCCTGCAATGAAGAGGAGCAGCACCACGGCTACACGCGTGAAACCATCCAGGGCCAGCGTCGAATTTCCTATTTTAGGGAAGAGAACATCAAACCACCCGGGCGCGATCATTCCCAAAACCGTCGGACCGAGGATAACCCCGGCGATGATTTCACCCACGACTGCAGGTTGTTTGAATTTCCGCGCGACTTCGGCCATGAGTCTCCCCAACGCCAGCATCGCGCTGAGCTGAATCATCAACTGGATGAGTTCACCATGAGAAAGTTTAGCCACGTTGACCCTCCTTTCCAGGGTGAACGATCAGCAGGTTGCAGGGCAGATCGGCAAATACATATTCCAGATCATGCGGAAAAACCCTGTCAAAAAGCTTGAACCGTCTTGCCGGTGCGCCCACGACCAGCCAATCGGCTTGCTTGCGCTCGGCAAACTTGCATAACTCAAAACCTGATTTTCCGGAAAGCATTTTTACATTGATCTTCACATCACCGTGCGGGATTTTAGATAGCATTCTATCAACATGGTCAATTTCATCCCGCAGCAACTGCTGCTTGATGTCGCTGTATTCTTCTTCTGAATGCTGGCCGGTAGCGGCCATGGCCAGGCCATACAACTTAATTTCCCGAACGATGTGTATCCAGGCATGGTCTGTTTTTCCAAGCAGGCACGCTGCGGCAAGGGCTTCTTCTACGTAGGGACTGTCTTCCGCATTCACCACGACATTTTTTATCGGCTGGTGTTGAGTCGAAGGATTAGTGATCATCATCAGAGAGCAGTCTGCCTTGCGCATGATCTTTCGGGCAATGGTGCCGATATAATACTTCACCAGGTTTTCCCGGTTCAACGCCCCGGCCACCAGGAGATCGATCTTTTCCTTTTGGCACACCTTCAGGATCCGTTCTGCCGGACTACCCTGTTCCCAGATTATCTTCACTTCTTTTCCGGCAAGCCCGACTCGTTCCAACAAGTAGTTTGCCAACTGCTCCTCTTTCTGCCCGGAGGGCCCCACGTGGATCAGGACTAATTCGGCGTGAAATAAATTTGTTAGCCACGCGGTCTCAGCCAGGAGGGCTTCTGAGGTAGGGGAGAAAGCCAGGGCAAATCCAATACGTTGAAAAAATTCCATTGAAGTTTTCAAGTTAAATTTAATTTTTCAAAAATCCGCTTGCCACGAAGGCACGAAGACACAAAGCCTAATTCTTTTATCTTTGCGGTTTATGGCGCAACAGGACGAAAATCTTTTGAAAAAAGTCACTTCCCATGCCAAGGAGTATGGGTTTATCTTTCCTTCCAGTGAAATTTATGACGGGCTCGGAGCGGTGTACGACTATGGTCAGAATGGCGTTGAGCTAAAGAACAATATCAAGCAGTACTGGTGGAGTTTCATGACGCAACTGCACGACAACATCGTCGGGATCGATGCTGCTATTTTCATGCATCCCACGACGTGGAAGGCATCGGGTCACGTTGATGCCTTCAACGATCCCATGGTGGACA
>DATHFS010000125.1:0-4869 GCA_035317975.1 Cyclobacteriaceae bacterium
GGCTGTACTGCCCACCGGCAACGTGACGAATAATTCTACCGATCCATCCGGATGGACCAGCCCGATTGTTCCATCTTTCTGAAAATTGACGACATAGAGATTTCCCGATTTATCAAAATTGGGTCCTTCAATGTTTTCAGTGAAGAGGTTTTCGGCCGTTAGGTCGCGTGCCTCATACCTGGACTTAGTGAAGTCATCCGTTTTCTGGGCCAGTAGTGATAGCGATAGGAACAAAAGCGAAAAAGAAATAGTCAAACGCATAGCCGTGTTTTTTTTAAATACCAATTACTCCCTTTCCCGCTTTATACCCCTTCGTGGCGAAGTAGAGTATATACAGGTAGCAAGGAACCATCATCAGATAAGCATCTTTGGGATTCCAGATTTGTAAAAGCTTGCCGTATAACAAAGGCAAGATGGCGCCACCGACAATGGCCGTAACAAGCAAGGCAGAACCAATCTTTGTGAACTTACCTAATCCATCTATGCCCAAAGGAAAAATAGCCGGCCACATCAGAGAATTGGCCAGACCCAGTAAAGCGATAAAGAGGACCGAGGTTTTTCCGCTGGTTACAACGGCGAGAATAGTGAACACGACGCCAATGATCGCGCAAATGCGCAACGCCAAAGATTGAGAAACATACTTGGGAATAGTAATAATACCAATGACATACCCCACCAGCATACTGATCAATGTCCACTGCGTAAAATACCGGGCTTCCGACAATTCAATGCCCAGTGACTTTCCATAGCTTATAATGGTATCACCTGCCATGACTTCCACGCCGACATACAAAAAAATTGCAATGACACCCATGATCAGATGGGGGAACTGGAATACACTGGTTTTAGCAGGACCGGTCGATGCCGTATCCACTCCATCCTCTCCTTGGTCTTTTATATCGGGCAGGCCGGAGAATAAAATAGCGACCGCAAATAGGACCAATACTCCCGAAAGGATTGCGTAAGGCATTATTACCCGGCCGGCCAGTTCTGAAAGGGCTGCATTTTTATCGACATCGTTCATGAGAAGAAGTTTCTTCTCAAAAACGTCAGCGTCTTTCAGCGCAATGTATCCGAAGATAAGACCCGCAACAATGCCAGCGCCTTTATTGCAAATTCCCATAATGCTGATACGGGTCGCAGCACTTTCAATTGGTCCAATGATGGAGATATACGGATTGGAGGCTGTTTGGAGCAGGGCCATACCTGTTCCAATAATGAATAATCCAATCAAAAAGAGGTTGAACTCCCTGATGTTGGCGGCCGGTATAAAGAGGGCCGCTCCAATGGCCATGATCAGCAAGCCCAGCGCCATCCCTTTCTTGTATCCCGTTTTTCTGAGCACCAGGGAGGAGGGAAGGGCCATGACAGCATAAGCGATGAAAAAAGCCGTGACCACGAGAAAGGACTGTAAGTCGCTCTTCAGTTGGCATGCAATTTTCAAATAAGGGATAAGTGTTCCATTAATCCATGTGAAAAATCCGAAAATAAAAAACAAGGCTCCGATGATGAACATCGGAAGGACGTACGATTTTTGTTGGGCACTCATGGATGGCATAGGAGGGGTGGGGTTGAACAGTGGAGAATAATATTGATATTTAAGTCGAAAGTTTGTGTGCCTTTTCGCACACGGTTTCCGGTAAAACCATAATTTTGAGACAAAGGCAAGTAACCATTCAGAACCAAAAGAAACAAATGTAATACCATGAAGGATGGCAAAAAACTCGCATTGGTGGTCCTGGCCGCCGGCATCGGGAGCCGTTACGGAGGCATCAAACAAATTGACGGATTTGGCCCGAGCGGCGAAACCATCATGGATTATTCGCTATTTGACGCTGTCCGCACCGGGTTTACCAAGGTTGTATTTATTGTCCGCGACGAAATTCGTGAAACCGTCAAGGAAATGTTTTTGCCCAAATTGAAGGGAAAGGTCGAAGTAGAATTCGTAACCCAGTCGCTCGGGACGTTTGTTCCTTCCGAATACAGGGATAACCCCCGGACCAAGCCCTGGGGTACCAGCCACGCGATGCTCTGCGCCAAAGAGGTAATTCATGAACCTTTTGCGGTCATCAATGCCGATGATTTTTATGGGCGCGATGCATTTCAGTCTGTCGCCGATTTTTTCCAGCAGGAAACGGCAGGGATTCACGCCATGGTCGGATATACGTTAAAAAATGTTTTGTCCGAGCACGGGAGCGTTTCACGAGGGTGTGGCGACCGGGACGAACAGGGTTTTTTAAAAAGCGTAGTAGAACGAATAACGATCGTTAAGGAAAACGGAAAAATTATCTCGAAAGAAAAGGACGGAGATCTTGAGATGAGCCCGGAAACGCCGACGTCCATGAACTTTTGGGGCTTTCATCCGACCATCATGCCGTTAACACAAAAGCGGTTTGAAGAATTTTTGAAGGATAATTATCAAAATGTAAAGGCCGAGTTTTTCATTCCCCTTGTCGTCAATGATATGATCAAGCGGGGACTGGGTAAAGTAAAAGTGATATCGGGGGGAAGCATCTGGTTTGGTGTTACCTACAAGGAAGACAAAGACCAGGTTTCGGGAAGGATCAGGGAATTGGTTAAAAAAGGAGCCTATCCGGAGAAACTGTGGTAAGTCCGATTGATCGATATTTAATTGGGATGGAATGAAGGAGATCATTCAATCCTTTGGTCTGGACCCGGAAAATTTTGCGGTTCAGCGCATTCCTTCCGGCTATATTCATGCCACCTATAAGCTTGTCGGCAAGCCCAGTTACATTCTGCAGCGGGTCAACAAGGATGTTTTTACTCAACCTCAGGTCATTGCCAGTAATCTTCGCCAGGCTTCAAATTACCTGAAGAAAAAACACCCGGGTTACGTTTTTCTTTCCGCCCTCCTCACCATCGATGGTAAGGAAATGAGTTTTGACAAAGAAGGCTATCCCTGGAGGTTGTTTCGCTTCATTGATAATTCCATCACGATCGACAAAGCGGAGACCGATAAGGAAGCCTACGATGCAGCAGCCGAATTTGCCCGCCTGACGAGCAATCTGGATGGAGTGGAAGTCAGCCATTTCAAACCCACTATTGACCGGTTCCACGATCTGGCATGGCGCTATGAGCAGTTTGAACGTGCCGTCGAAACCTCTACCGTGGAACGCTTGCGCAAAGCCCCGGATCTGATTGAAACGTGCAAGCGCTACAAGCACCTGGTAGATCGGTATCAGGAATTAATTCAGCAAGGCACCCTCCGGCTTCGCATTACGCACAACGATGCGAAGATCAACAACATTTTATTAGACGCTACGACACGGCATCCGGTATGCGTTATCGATCTGGATACGCTCATGCCCGGCTATTTTATTTACGATGTGGGCGACATGATCCGGACTTTTGTAAGTCCGGCCAATGAGGAGGAGAAAGATCTTAGCAAAGTCGTGTTCCGAAAAACGATCTATGAGGCGCTGGTCACGGGGTATCTTTCCCAGATGGGCGACCGGTTGACCGAAACTGAAAAAACACTTTTTCCATTTGCCGGCATGATGATGACCTACATCATGGCGCTGCGCATGCTCGCTGATTTTTTGAATGGGGATGTGTATTATCAGATCACCTATCCCGAACAGAACTATGTTCGCGCGGCGAATCAGTTGAGGTTGTTGGACGTGTTTTCGACATCGTTGTTAACGAGTCCTTAGTTTTGAGTCCTGGTCTGGACCGGTCGAATATCGAACTTTTTTTCTGCAGGATTTGGAAGATTATGGGAATGAATGGAAGGAGACACTCAAGTCACGAAAAGGTCATTCGTTTCTTCTCTCTGACCAGATTCGGGGACTTCGGCTTGTGTGCAAAACGGCAAATACCTCAACGACTTTTTGCTTTTCGCTTATCTTGAAATGAACAAGAAAGGGAAATCGCTTAATGAGCATGCAACGGACATCCTGATATCGCACTGAATATGTGCCAGCGTTTTTCTTTAATAAACTGATCTGTGTCTTTACTTGCTTCTGAAAGTGGCCGCCTAATCCCTCAAGCTGTTCGTTATACCAATCTGTGGCATCTTGAATGTCCTGCAGTGCTTCAGGATCAATGGATATCTGGTAAACCGGCATTTAAGGCTTGAGGGTCCTTGAAGCCTTATTCCAATCAACCATTCGCCCGGGATTTTGCCTTGACTTCTTAATGCGCTCCAACACAATTTTTCGATGCTCTGCAGGTACGTCCATTTTCTCGTCCCAAATCACATCATTCAATTTCAACTTTTCTGAAGGTGAAAGTTGTTTCACTATGTCAGTCAACTGCTGGAAGCTCAAATCAATCTTAACATGCACATTACTCATGATTCCCGTGGTTTTACCAAACCTAAAGTTAAACAAAAATAGGTTTTCTTTAGATTTTGTTTGATAGACAAATCGACAATTATCGAACTCCACCGGTCAATTCAATCCTTCAACTAACCCATTCCCTTTCAATGGATTCGAGTGAAAATAAAAGGGGGGCAGATCAGAAAACTTCCTGCCTTGCCCCTTTGCTAGTCGTGAGTTGAATCCAACGCTCAAGACTAAAAACCTCAAGACTTCCATCTATATTTGGAGGTCCCGTGGCCTTTGGCTGAAACCAACTCAAGATTAGAAACTCAAGACTTTATACCTTATGCGGTGGATCCCTTTCATGCTCGTTTTAGTGTTGTCCAGTGACTCTATAGTGTTGGGCCAGGAAAATGAAATTGCAAAAAACTATGGCAACCAGATTACCCCCCTTGATCTAAAGGAGTACCTGTCGATCATCGCCTCCGACGCACTGGAAGGGCGCAAGACGGGTACGCGAGGGCAGAAAATGGCGGCTGCTTTTATAGCTGATTTTTATCGTGAGATCGGGTTGACCCCACCGGTC
>DATHFS010000126.1:0-3943 GCA_035317975.1 Cyclobacteriaceae bacterium
GATCGGAAAATTCTCCGCAAAAACTTTGAAGAGGCCTTCGTTTTGTCTTTTCTCTGCAGGCGTTTCGATCTGCAAAAAATCTTTGAACGATTGAAGTTGCAAGTCCAAAAAGTCCGGATAATCAAGGACTTTTTCGATGGAGGAAAAATCGATCCTGCCGTTTATGGTCTTTTTTGTCAAGGTACTTTTAGTTTAAATTTCCTGGACAGAACATTTAAAAACACTATGGGTACAAATAAGGAAACCCCAACCTGATGATGACAGGACTGGGGGCCTAACGAATGTGTTAGACGGTACCCTTCGCCTTCAATTATTTCAACTCCACTTCGGCACCGGCTTCAGAGAGTTGTTTCTTGAGGTTTTCAGCTTCGTCTTTCGGTAAACCTTCCTTGATGGTCTTGGGAGCCTGATCCACCATGTCTTTGGCTTCTTTCAGACCAAGACCGGTAAGTTCTTTCACCAATTTCACAATTTGAAGTTTATTGGCTCCGGCGGCTTTCAATACCACATCGAAGTTCGTCTTTTCAGCGGCGGCGGCTGCCCCACCCCCTGCTGCAGGTCCTGCTACAGCTACTGCGGCGGCTGCCGGCTCGATACCATATGTTTCTTTAAGGTAGGATGCCAATTCACTAACTTCTTTTACGGTAAGTTCTACCAGTTGATCGCCAATTGCTTTAATGTCTGCCATGATTGTAATAATTTAATAGTTCGGTTTAAGATTGTTTTCTTTCTTCCAGTGTCTTCACCAGTCCGGCTACTGTTTGCCTGCTGCTCAACAAAGCAGAGACCACATTCTTAAGCGGAGATTGCAACAAGGAAATGATTTCCCCAATGAGTTCATTCTTGGATTTCAACTCGCTGAGTGCATTCAAATGTTCTTCGCCGATAAAGATGGCGGTTTCAACAGATGCGGCTTTCAGGGCGGGTTTTCCCTCGAGCTTCTTGCGGTATTCTTTGATGGCCCTGGCCGGTGCGTTGCCTGATTCCTTGGAGAAAATTACCCCGGAAAATCCGCTCAACACGTTAAAGAGCTCTTCGTTGTTCACCCCTTGCTTTTCCAACGCCTTGCGGATGAGCGTGTTCTTATAAACACGGTACTCCACGCCGGTATTAAAACAAATCCTGCGAAACGCATTGATTTGTGCTACGCTGAGGTTGGATGCATCGGTAATATAGTAGTGATTGTTCCGGGAAAACTTCTCGGATAAATCGTTAATGATGATTGCTTTTTCTTCCCTGGTCATCGTTTTAAAAATTAAAGACCTTCAATGGTTCCCCGGTCTACCTGAATACCCGGACTCATGGTTGACGACAGCGTGATACTTTGGAAATAGGTGCCTTTCGCCGACGCTGGTTTTAGCTTCGCAACCATGTGGATCAGTTCAGCGGCATTATCCTTTATTTTGTCAGCGCTGAAAGAAGCCTTACCCACGCTGGCGTGAATAATTCCCTGCTTGTCGATCTTAAAATCCACTTTACCGGCTTTCACCTCTTTCACCGCCTTGCCTACTTCGAGTGTAACCGTTCCCGACTTGGGGTTTGGCATCAAGCCTCGCGGGCCGAGTACCTTGCCGAGCTTGCCCACTTTGGCCATCACGGTAGGCATGGTGATGATCACATCGACATCCGTCCAGCCGCCTTCAATCTTCTTAATATATTCATCCAATCCCACATAGTCGGCGCCGGCATCTTTCGCTTCCTGTTCCTTATCGGGCGAACACAGTACCAGAACACGAACAACTTTTCCCAACCCGTGTGGCAGAGAAACTACTCCCCTCACCATTTGGTCAGACTTCTTGGGATCCACCCCCAGGCGGATATCGACATCCACCGAAGAATCAAACTTCGTGAAGGTGATTTCCTTTACCAGTTTTGCCGCATCCTCCAGGGAATATTCCTTGGCTGGATTGTATTTCCCTGCGACGGCTTTTTTGTTTTTTGTTAACCTAGGCATGTCTTCTTATTTTTTGTCCCAAGGGGCTGTTCCATTTACCGTGACACCCATGCTCCGGGCTGTCCCGGCAATCATCTTCATGGCAGAGTCAACTTTAAACGCATTCAAGTCGGGCATTTTGATCTCTGCAATTTTCTTGATCTGGTCCCACGAAATCGCCCCTACTTTTGTACGGTTGGGCTCTTTCGAACCCTTTTGAAGTTTAATGGACTCCATGATCAGTACGGCAGCCGGTGGCGTCTTAATGACAAAGTCGAATGACTTATCATTATAAATACTGAGGAGAACAGGAAGAATCTGGCCTTGCTTGTCTTGCGTGCGTGCATTAAACTGCTTGCAAAAGTCCATGATGTTCAACCCCTTGCTACCCAGGGCCGGACCAATTGGAGGTGCCGGGTTGGCCTGGCCCCCTTTTACTTGCAGTTTCAGATAACCGATAATTTCCTTTGCCATATACTTAAACTCAATACGTCGTCTTACTCTAACTTTTCGACCTGCATGTAACTCAATTCAACCGGAGTATTCCGGCCAAAAATTTTCACCGTCACATTCAGTTTCTTCTTGTCTTCAAATATCTCTTCCACACTGCCGGTAAACCCACTAAAGGGTCCGTCCATTACTTTAACCGATTCGCCTCTAATAAAGGGTTTCTCCAGTTTTTCGTCTTGCTGATCAATTTCATCGACCTTACCCAAAATACGGTTCACTTCCGATTGACGCAACGCAACCGGATCTTTGGTTGAACCGGTTCCATTGTTTCCCAGGAATCCGATCACCCCGGGAATATTATTCACCGTATGATAGGCTTCCCCGTTACTTAGGTCGGCAGAGATAATGACATAGCCCGGAAAAAAATTTCTTTCTCTTACCCGCTTTTTGCCATTCCTCATTTCATATACCTTCTCGGATGGGATCAGCACCTGGGGTATGGATTCTTGCAGCTTGGAACGCTCAATATCTGTTTCCAGGTAAGATTTCACCTTTTTTTCCTGGCCACTGATGACCCTCAGAACATACCACTTTAGCTCGCCCATCGTTGCTTTCACCTAATTATTGAGGGTGTAATACCAGCTCACCCCACCCCTAAAGCAAAAGTCTATCAACCCGATTACCACGGCAAAGATGAAAGAAGCCACCAGGACCAAAATTGCACTGCTCTGCAATTCGCTGAATTTGGGCCAGGAAACCTTATTCCGAATCTCGTCTATTGAATCAAGAATGTAATTTTTCAGCTTTTCCATTGAATTTTCGCCATTTGTCCCACCTTGGCTATCGCTTCGGCGGACGCTGCACGGGTGGAGAGACTCGAACTCCCAGCCAACGGTTTTGGAGACCGCTACTCTACCAATTGAGCTACACCCGTTTTTCCAAAAACTGCGCCGGAAGTCCTCAATCCCACTCCTCAGACATGAGTAGGTAACCCCTCTGGACTGCACCCGTGAACCCTCAATCCAAAAGGACTGCAAAGGTAGAACAAAGACAAAGAAATCAAAAGCGTTTCCAAGAAAAATCTCGGAAACGCTTTTGCATTGATTATCAGTTATTTGTCCTGCTACAAAAGGAGTATTAGTCGAGGATTTCAGTTACCTGACCTGACCCCACCGTACGGCCACCCTCGCGGATCGCAAAACGAAGTCCTTTCTCCATGGCAATCTTGTTGATCAAATCAACTTCAATCGTCACGTTATCACCCGGCATCACCATTTCTACACCGGCAGGAAGTTTGATCTCCCCGGTAACATCCGTGGTGCGGAAATAGAATTGCGGGCGGTATTTGTTGAAGAACGGCGTATGACGGCCTCCTTCTTCTTTCTTTAACACATACACCTCGGCTTTGAACTTGGAGTGCGGCGTTACCGAGTTTGGTTTACAAATTACCATACCCCGGCAGATTTGCTCTTTCTCAATCCCGCGCAGCAATAAGCCCACATTGTCTCCGGCTTCACCGCGGTCAAGGATCTTGCGGAACATTTCCACACCTGTAATAGT
>DATHFS010000127.1:0-4921 GCA_035317975.1 Cyclobacteriaceae bacterium
GATTGTCGGGATGGGTTTTCAGATATTCCTCTGCGCCCCTGGAGGCCTCCTCAAATTGCTGATTGATAAATCCTTTGATCGTGTAGTACAAGATGGTAGCCTCTATGCTCAGCGAGGACCGGGAGAGTCGCAATTCTTCCAATTGCTTTTGGCCGGTCGCCACCGACCCTCTCATGCCTAGCAAGGACATGAACCAGTGGTATTTGTCGGGTACGGCCCCGACCATCACCTGGATCACCCCGCTGGTCTTTTTGATCGGGATGAAATTCGGATACTTCCTCAGGCATTCCTGAGTAAAATTATAGGCCCTTCGAATGGAAAGAACGGCATTGAGCTCCTGACTGAGATTAAGGTAGTTGAACCCCCGCTGAAGGTTCAACTCTGCCTGAAGAAACAACTTCTCCGGACCGGAAGGAATGCCATCGAGGTAGGTGAGGCGATCCCGGAAGTTGGCTTCCATCTTCTGAAACTTTTTTTCATCTTCCGTGATCAGTACGTCGATGGTCTCGCACAAACTTAATAAATAGACTTTTTGGAGTTCATTGGCCTTCAGCGCCGGATTGGATAGGAGAGCGTAGGCCGGATCGGTTTGTAAATTGAGAATGAGGTTGTGTGCCTTTTGCAAGTTGGCGTCAAACAGCCAGAGGTTATCCAGGCTGTATCCCCAGGAAAAGGAAATCAAAAAAAAGCAGGCGGTGAGGCCTGCCTTCCTGAAAACTATTTTCTTACGTTCAACCAACCTTTTTGGCTCGTTTTGCCGGCGCCGCTTTTTTGGGCTTTACTTCTTCCTCCATGGACTCCATGTCGACGTCGGCGAGGATCCTACCGGAATGCTCATCGATGACGATTTTTTTCTTTTCCCGTATTTCAGCAATCTTTTGCGGAGGGATGATGATGTTGCATCCTTCGGCAGCGCCCCGTACAACGCGAACGACGGCCAACCCATTGGAAAGACTTCCGCGGAGTCGTTCGTAATATTTCAAGAGTTTATCTTCTATCTTTTTTGACGCCTTCTCCCGTTCTGTCTGGTATTTTTTTTCTTCTTCCTGGCTTTCGCCGAGAATGTCTTGCAATTCCTTTTTCTTGTTCTCCAGGTCTTCCGAACGTTCCGTGATCAACGTTTCAATCGACGTAATCTCTGCTTTCTTCGCCTCGATCTTTTCTTTGGCCTCCTTGATCCTCTTTTCACAAATTTGAGTCTCAAGTTCCTGAAGTTCTACTTCTTTGGTAATGGCATCAAACTCACGGTTATTCTTTACGTTTTTTTGCTGATCGTTGTATTTCTTGACCAGCTTTTCGGCCTCTTTGATACCTTCCTTATTTTTCTTAATGACGTCTTCGAGCTCCTTCAGATCGGTTTCAAAGCGGGTCATTCGTGTTTTGTAACCCTCCATTTCATCTTCCAGGTCCTGGACCTCATCGGGCAGGTCGCCCCGGAGCTTGCGGATTTGGTCGATTTTGCTATCGATAGATTGTAGTTTGACTAAAGCTTCAAGTTTTTGCGCAACTGTTTGATTTTCCATTACTTAGAGATAACTTATTGGATTTGTGACCGTTCCAGAAAAATTGATCGCAAAATTAGAGAATTTTTCCCTCAAAACCTCTTGTAAAAGGTCTTTCGTGAATTGTTCGCTTTCAAAGTGGCCTATGTCGGCTATCATAATTTTGCCCTCCGCATCAAAAAATTCGTGGTATTTGAAGTCGGAGGAAACGAATACATCCGCACCGCCGGCAATGGCCCTGGAAAGGAGGAAGCTCCCGGATCCGCCGCATACAGCCACTTTTTTGACAGGGGACCGGAGAAATGCCGAATGGCGTATGCAGGAAGTATTCATCGTCACTTTCAAACGCTTCAGGAACTCCATTGGTTCCTCTGGAGTAGATAATTCCCCGATCACCCCGGCGCCGGCCTCCTGGTTTTCATTTTCCAATGAGGTTAGGAAATAGGCCACTTCTTCGTACGGATGAGATTTCTTCAACGAACTGAGAATCCTTCTTTCCAAATGCCGGGGGAAGATAAGTTCGGCTCTCACCTCCTCCACCTTTTCAATCTGACCTTTGGTTCCAATATGAGGGTGGGCTTGATCGGTCGGCTGAAAGGTACCCGTACCCGTGATCCGGAAACTGCAATTCTTGTAGTGGCCGATATTTCCGGCTCCCGCCTCGTTCAAAGCCTGGATGACGGACTCGGCATGGAGTGTTGGAATAAAAGTGACCAGTTTCATCAGCGTGTCTTTCCGGGGAGCCAGTATCCGTAGCCGGCTCAAGCCTATTCGATCTGCAATTTTCTTATTCACTCCTTCCAGCACATTATCCAGATTGGTGTGAACAGCGTAGATGGCGATGTCATGTTTGATTGCCTTGATGACGGTACGCTCCACGTAGGTTTCACCCGTGAATTTCTTCTGCCCGCGAAAAATGATCGGATGGTGAGCAACGATCAGGTTGCTTTTTAAACGGATCGCTTCGTCCACAACATCCTCCAGGCAATCCAGTGTGACGAGGATGCCAGACACTTCCCATTCCGGACTCCCGGTAAGGAGCCCGCTGTTGTCATAGTTTTCCTGTAGGGACCGGGGGGCCAGGGTTTCAATGAACTCCGCTACTTCTTTTATCTTGGTCGTTGCCATTATTACGTACTTTTGCCAAAATTAAGGGAATTACACGTATCCGTGATGATCATGCGGCTTTTGCTCTTTCCACTCTCCATTCTGTATGATCTCATCACCCGCATTCGCAATCACCTGTACGATATTGGTCATAAAAAGTCGTTTCGTTTCGAAACAATGGTGGTCGGTGTGGGGAACCTGAGCGTGGGGGGTTCAGGCAAAACACCGATGGTCGAGTACCTTATCAGATTACTCCTGCCACAACATGAGATCGCCACGCTGAGCAGGGGGTATGGAAGGAGAACGCATGGGTTGCGGTTTGCAGCTGAGGGGGATACGGCCGCGACGTTGGGCGATGAACCTTTTCAGTTCCTTCGGAAATTTGATCATGAAGTACAGGTAACGGTGTGTGAAGATCGGGCCTTTGCCATTCCGAACATCCTTAACCAAAGTCCCATGACGGATGTAATTTTAATGGACGACGCTTTTCAACATCGGGCAGTGGACCCGCAACTCTCTATTCTCCTGACAGACTACCGGCATCCGTTTTACAGGGACTGGCTATTGCCCGCCGGGAACCTTCGGGAAGCGCGTACGGGAGCCCATCGAAGTGATGTAGTGGTGATTACCAAATGCCCGGCGGATACGACTCCTGAAAAGCGTGCCGCGATGGAAAAATCGGTTCAGGTATATGCACCCGGTAAGCCGGTTTTTTTTGCTTCCTTACAGTACGGCAGCCCCATTGCATTCGGAGCGGAACAACTTCGTTCACCTGAAATTGTTTTAGTTTCCGGCATTGCCAATAGCAGCACGCTGGTAGAATACATTACGTCGCACTTTACGCTCCTCCGCCACTTTCGTTACCGGGACCATCATCGCTATAATTTGACTGACCTGCAGGGGATTCATGAATTTTGCCGTGGACTCAAGAAACCGGTTGACATCTTCACGACCGAAAAAGATATGGTAAAGTTGATCGACCTGCAATTCAAAGAGGCTATCGATTCCATGCCATGGTTTTATTTGCCTGTTCAGATCTCATTTTTACAAGATGGTTCGGATTTTGATAGGGTGGTGCTTCAAGCCATTGAAAAGGTAAAGCAAAACAGTTGAAAAAGGCGAAGAACCATAAAGGCAGGCTGCCAAGAGTAGTTTTTCTGATTAGTGTTCTGATAGCGGGAACTACTCTAATTCTTCCCGGCCAGAACAAGGGTACCGCACCCGGGAGAAAGGGGCGATCACAGATCGTTGACGACTCCACTAAAAATGTCTATGGTCCTAAGACAGCCTTGTCCACGACCGAAAGGAGTTTATTTCTGAATCAGAACAGGTATGTCCCCCTGGATACATCGATCGTCAATTATCACCGGTGGACGTATGTTCAACGCTTTAATAATTATTACAAAGACCTTGGAAATAATGGTACGGCCCTAAGCCCGATTTTCCCAACCCTGTTCAGTACGATAGGAGTCACCGCGGGCTTCACCTCTTTCGATCCTTATTACCAGACTGAGGAACCGAGGTATTTTAATACAAAATCTCCTTTCACAAGGATCTATATTGTGTGGGGCGGCAACGGGCGTGCAACGACACGGGTAGAGTTTAGCAGAAACATCACACCGCGCTGGAATTTTGGGTTTGATTACCGGCCGATCTTGTCTGACAAACAGCAACAGTATCAAAAGGCTGTCCGGCAAACAATCAGTCACTACTATGATTTCTACACGACCTACAAATCGAAAGATGATCACTACTTTCTGCTCTTTAATTACAGGCGGATCCGGCATCGCATCGTTGAAAATGGAGGTATTCTCACCAGAGCCGGCGATTCCTACCTGAAATTTTTTGACAAAGATGCTTCCGTCAACCTGACGAAAGCGGAAACAGAACAGAAACGATCCACGCTTCACTTGTTTCAACAATATCAGTTGGCCCGTCCGGCCCAACTTTATCTCACCCTTGATTATAGCAATCAGCTCAATAAGTTTAGCGACGATACGGGCGTAGATAATGCCTTTTTTAATTATTTCAGAGGGGATTCTACCCATGCCGCGGACCAGACCCTGTTGACTACTTTTCAAAATGAAGCCGGCATGAAGGGGAATGCAGGTCCATTGTTTTATAACTTCTATTACAAGACGCGGTCGTACCAATATGAAAATCACTACCTGGAAAGCAAGGTCGGGGATGTGCTGGCGTATAAAAAAACGGGTACAGAACGCTATATCGGCGGCACGATGGCATTGACCTTTGATTCGTTGACGGAACTCTCCGGTGTTGGAGAATATCTCCTGGATGGCAACTACAAACTG
>DATHFS010000128.1:0-5627 GCA_035317975.1 Cyclobacteriaceae bacterium
TCATCTGAAAAAATTAAGCAGCTAAGATAACAACGGAACAGCAGAACTGCATCAAAATAAACCGCCGAATTCAGAAAAGTTTATCTGCTAAAGGGAATGGCTACCAGGGTCTTATCCCACAACAGGATGATTTCCATTTCTTCGCCCATCCTTTCTACTGAAATAGTGAATTGTTCAAACTCCTTGTCCTGCAGGACCGCCGGCACCTGAACGGTAAGAACATCATTCTTTGGATCACGGTTGGCCACGCCGTTATAATCAATGCCCCATTGCCCGTATTCGGAATTGAAAATGACAGTCCAGCTTTGTTCGCCGGGAATGGTCCAAAATGAATAGGTCCCTGCCTTCAGGGTCTGCCCCTTGATTTTCAAGTCCTGGTTGGTCTCAAGAACAGTGGCTTCGTTGGCCCCTGTCCTCCAGGTTTTTCCAAATGGAACGAGCGCACCATCCTTTTGCTCTCCAAAAATAAGGCGCCCTTTTTTATAAGGCCGATTGTAATTGATATGAATCTTAAGCCCGTTTGCTTCAAAGTTAACGTCCGATTCCGGGCTAAAGGATTTGGCATAAAAAAAGCGATAATAGGCGAGTACAACAACAATGATCAGGAGTACTCCGCCAGTGATAAGCAGCAATTTTTTCATACCGGCATGGAAGGTACCGTTTTTTTATATGGAACCATGAGTTTCTAACTTTTTTAGAAGGATTTTGAAAAAGGCATATCGGATCGGCTATCTTTGAACACCCAAATTTAAATGCTATGATAGCCATTTCAATTGTAATTGCTCTTTTCATACTTGCCATCGTCTCTCCCTGGATTTTTCCCAATAAGATGGTCAGCAAGAATGAGCACGATGTAAAGCATTAATTGCACCCGCTTTCACATGAATGTCTGTGTCTTCTGTGGGTCCGGCTTGGGTGCGAATCCGGTCTACGCAGAAGCGGCTAAAGATCTCGCTATTCTCTTAAGCAAGAACAATTGCTCCCTTGTTTACGGCGGCGGAAACATTGGCTTGATGGGAATCCTGGCAGATGAAATGCTTAAAAATTCAGCCAGGGTAATTGGCGTTATTCCTGATTTTCTGGTGCAACGCGAGGTTGCTCACCATGGCCTTTCTGAACAGATTGTCGTAAAAACCATGCACGAGCGCAAAAAAAGGATGGCTGACTTAGCCGATTTCTTTGTCGTATTGCCCGGAGGCATGGGAACGCTGGATGAAATGGCCGAAATTCTTACCTGGAAACAGTTGGGATTGATAGACAAACCGTTGGGGTTGCTGAATGTCAATGGGTTCTTTGATCCCCTTGTTTCCCAATTGGAGAAAATGGTAAAAGAAGGGTTTCTTAAAAAAAATAACCTCTTATCCATCAAAATTGCCAATAATCCCCCCCAATTGATCACCATGCTTGGGGTAGATGCGTTTTAAAGAAGTAGTCTTTCTCCAAAATTTAATTAGTTTTAAGAAGGCTATTCCATGACGTTGAAATTTGTATTTGGTCTTCTGCTCTTTCTGTCTCCCCTGCTGATGCGTGGGCAAAATCTGGGATTTGCCATTACAGAAGGTCGCTCCAAAGTAAAGATCCCTATTGAAGTTTATAACAACCTGATCATCGTGCCGGTGGTCCTCAACGGCAAGCTCCCGTTGAAATTCATTCTGGACACAGGAGTGCGTACCACCATTCTAACCGAAAAGGCTTTCAGTGACTTTCTACATTTGTCGTACGCGAGAAAATATACCATTGCCGGCCCCGGCGGCGTGAAGTTTATTGACGCCTATATAACCAACAACGTTACAATCGATATTCCAGGCGTCCATGGAGAAGGCCACGCTATGCTTGTCCTGGATCAGGATTACCTGGAATTGCGCAACTACCTTGGAACGGATGTACACGGGATTTTGGGGTACGAATTGTTTAGTCGTTTTGTCGTCCAAATCGATTACGAGGCCAGGAGCCTCACCTTAATGCTCCCGAAGCGATTTAAGTCCCATCGAAAATATGAGGAACTTGCTATTACGGTTCAAGACACGAAGCCCTACCTGGTAACGACGATCAAGGTTAATGACAGCAGCCGCCTCGAGGCGAAGCTACTCATCGACACCGGGGCAAGCCATGGCCTTCTTCTCGATCCCCGGTCCGATACGGCGATACAAGTTCCCACCAGGAACATTACGAGCATCATCGGTCGGGGGCTCGGGGGCGTCATTGAGGGCAAAATCGGACGAATAAAAAACATTCGATTGGGAAAATACGTGCTCGATCAGGTAGTCGTCAATTTCCCCGACCCGAATAGCTATAGTGATACTCTTAAAAATGACAGAGCGATTCCGCGCCATGGCTCGATGGGCGGGGAAATACTGAGCCGGTTCTCGGTCATTCTTGATTTTCCTCACGAGAAGATGTATCTAAAGAAAAATTCCATTTTCAAAAATGAATTTCATTACAACATCAGCGGCCTTACTATTAAGGCGGTGGGTGAATTCCTTCGGGAATTTGAGATCACGAATGTGCGGGACAACACGACAGCCAACCTGGCCGATATTCAGGTTGGGGATAAGATCCTGACGATCAACAGCGAACGCACGGCCGATCTTGATTTAGATAAACTGGACGACATATTGAATTCCAAGCCCGGAAAGAAGGTAATCATGGAAATAGAGCGGCATGGCAAGAAGATGAAACGCGAATTCTACCTTCAAAATCAAATCTAACTTAACGCAGCAATCGCGATAATTGACCTTTTCGTTTTTTGTAGGCCACGTACAAATACCGTTGCGTCTGACGGAATTTCATTGAGTTTTTTAATGCTTTATAAAGCGACTCCCCTGTCAAATGTTCTTTTAGGATGTAATTCAATACGCCGGAAGTAATCGCCTCCTGGTAATTTGAATTCTTCAGCACCGTGATCGGTATGTATTTGGTCTTGCGGTAGCTAAGCAGCGCCTGGACAGAGCTTTTTAATTCGGATTTGCCAATATTGTCGTCGATAAGAATAAAATTGGGAGTAAAACTTGCCAGGCGGTCAACAATGGTTTTCAGATCGAAAGCGATCTCTGTCATAATTCGCTTTCCCGGAATCCCGTTCAGGCTATCAAACACCCTTCCGAGGTCAGTTGGGTTGTTTCCCACCAACAACACTTTCAGCTCCTCCAGGAGAGAGGCATATCCTTTTCTTTTCATGGCCAACTACGTTGAAACTCTTTATTCATGGAAAAAGTTGTGATGTGGTAACCTTTTATTCTTCTTTTGTTTTTTGAATGTCAGTCTGAAGAGCATAATCATTACAAGTGAAGAGCGTAATCATTGTTGGTGGTGGAATTTCGGGCTTGATCACGGCCATCGAGCTGGCAAAGGCCGGCATTGCCCCGACAGTAATCGAAAAAAAAGTTTACCCGTTTCACCGGGTGTGCGGAGAGTACATTTCCAGCGAGACTATTCCCTTCCTGAAAAAACGGGGGCTCTACCCCGGGTCTTTCTCTCCCCCCGTGATTTCCCGATTTCAGCTTACGTCCGTAAATGGAAAATCAGCCTATCTCCACCTCGATTCGGGTGGCTTTGGCATCAGTCGGTTTGCATTCGATCAATTTCTCTACGGGCAGGCCAAAGCAGCCGGCGTTCATTTTCTGTTGAACACCCAGGTTGATAAGATTCACTGGGCGGATGAACGATTCTTCGTTCAAACCAAGGATCAAACGCTCGAAACGGATTTGGTCGTTGGCTCATTTGGCAAGCGGTCCACCATCGACTCTAGTCTGAACCGCGGCTTTATCAGAAAAAGATCACCCTACATTGGTGTGAAGTACCATATCCGGACCGATCATCCACCCGATCTCATCGCATTGCACAACTTCAAGGACGGTTATTGCGGCATTAGCAACATTGAAGGCGGCAAGACGAACCTCTGTTACCTCAGTCATCGTCATCATTTAAAACACTATGGCAACCTAAAGGCAATGGAAGAGGCGGTGCTCTTCAAAAATCCCTTTCTAAAATCCATTTTCAGGAATTCGGAATTCCTCTTTGAAAAGGCCGAGACCATCAACGAGATTTCTTTTGAAACAAAAGGGCCCGTTGATCAGCATATCCTCATGACCGGCGATGCTGCGGGAATGATTACGCCACTATGCGGTAATGGGATGGCTATGGCCATTCATTCATCCAAAATTCTCAGTGAAATGGTAATTCGTTTTTGCAACGATCCCGGTTATAAGCGGGAACAACTGGAGCGCGATTATGCCCGGTCCTGGAAAGCGATTTTTGAGAAAAGACTGTGGGCTGGCCGTCAAATTCAGCGGCTTTTTGGTAGTGAATGGGCTTCGGATGGAATGGTTAACCTCGCCCGCCATGCAACGCCGCTGGCGAATTGGCTGGTAGGGAAAACACATGGGAAGCCATTCTGAGTTGAGGTTTCCCGCGGATCTCGCAGATTTCGCTGATATTTTCACCTGTGTTTTCTTTGTCGCTTCGCGAATTTACAGTAAGAATTTTAACGCAAAGAATTACTATTGTCATGGTCCGGTTATAAAGGCGCCGTTGAAGAAGCGGTGGACACGAAAAGATAAATAAAGAACGAATTCAAACATGTGGCCGAAATAAAATTAAGCCACATCGTATTGGAAAAATTGGCTTTCGACTCATCCCACCAGACCCGGTAAAACCAGTACAGAAAGAAAAGGACAACAGGACTTAATGCCAACAAAAAAGCATAGGCATAATCCATCGTATAAAACGATCTGAAATACAAGACAAATCCGATGGCAGCCAATACAAATACCGCTTGTACAAAAATGAATGTCCCGCGAATGCCCAGCATCAGGCTCAGCGTATGATCGCCGTGCAGGGTGTCTTCATCATGCTGGTAGACCTGTGTCATCGGGTAATTGCCCCAAAGCATGCTACTGGTGAGCATGGCCGGTATCAACACGCCGGAATGCAATGTGCTTTCAATATCAACATCATTGATACCCGTATAGCACATCACGAACGTGAAAAAACCCTGAAATAAACCTGCAACGAGCCATCCACCAACGCTATATTTCTTCAGGCGAATACGCGGGTGACTGTAAGCCTTGGAAACCGCGCCATAAATAAAGATCATAACGGCAAACAAGGCGTTTATTTTGATTAAACTTAAAATGATGGCGATGATATCAAACGCCAGAGCGGTGTAGTACAAACTTATGTGCACGGGCGGGGGGTTCTTTAACCCGCCAATACTTTTTTCATCTTTGTCGAAATAACTGTTGTACCCATTGCTTGCCGGGTAAAGAAAAAGGTGAACAATGAGGAATGACCAAATCACCCGGTTCTGATTTATATGAGGTGATACCCCAAGGGCAAACAGGTAAACGGGCATTAAAAAATACGAAAAAGGGATGCGCAGGTGAAGCCAGGTGGAACGAAAAAACATTTTGAGTGTTAGGTTACTGTCCTGTTTCAAGGTACGGAATTCGGAAACTCCGGATCAAGATGGCACGTTTTTTTTAGCCAACTTTTATTCCTCATTAGCGCATTCGGAGCCAATGAATTTCGCGAAGTCGTTGAATTATAATGGCGTGTTTTTTTGTTATCATTGACCATGAGTTACATCACTTCCATCGGCACGGCCAATCCTCAGAATAAAGTTAAGC
>DATHFS010000129.1:0-5047 GCA_035317975.1 Cyclobacteriaceae bacterium
CTTTTAATGACCCCGATTGGAAGAATCACCTCAACACACAAGGCTCGCGTGATATGGGACGTCTGAATAGTTTCATCCGGTCGATCCCCTGGTGGAACCTTGTACCGTCGGGGCTGAATGATATGAGGAACCTCATTACCACGGGTTCGAGTATGGATTCAACATCCAATTATGTTGCGGCAGCCGCCACACCGGCAGGAACTCTTCTTGTCGCCTACATTCCTCCTGCCCATAGCGGAAGCATCATCGTGGATATGGAGGCCATGAAAGGGAGTGCACAGGCACGCTGGTTCGATCCGACCAGCGGAAAGTATACGCCGGTTGTTGGTTCACCTTTAAAAAATAAGGGCATGCAGCAATTTACTCCACCCGGGAGCAATAGTGCAGGACAAAACGACTGGGTGCTTGTGCTGGAATCTACCGCAGAGACGCGAACCACCGACACGTCGGGGCAGGGGCGCTAAGGTGGCGCAGAGTTTTCTTTAATTAACTTGAAAAGAAGATGGCATCTTATTTTTAGATTTCCTTTGCACCTTTTAGATTCAAAAGTCAAGGTTTTCTGTAATCCGGCTACCTTCCTTTTTGAATTTATCCATATACAGGCCAATCCTTTTCCTCGCTACATTCAAATCGATATTGTTGAGATTGATATTGAGCAGATCAATAAACCAGGGCGCCTTTATTTCGTCGCGCACATAGGTTGATGCGATCTCGCGTGAAATCGGCAACGTCGTTGTTTTCGAAGCGTCAAACACATCCTTATTAGCCGCCTTCAGGAGCTTTTTGTATTCCTCGTCCAGCAGTCTTTCGAACAAGGCAGGAGCAAAAACATCTCCCGCTTTTATTCCGGTTTCCGCATCCTCTTCGGTAATAACCGCCCCTTTGTGAATCCATTCCCAAAGGATGCTCAGCCTGATTTCGCCCGTCGCCATGTCCTCCATCAGATATAAAATATCATCGTTACCAAAGTAGTCAGCCGGTTTTAAAGCGGCAGCCTGCATTCCCTGCAGAAAAGCATTTCCATATTGTAACGCTACACTCAACAAGTTGCGGGCTCCTCGGATCGTTGTGGCTGCCGGTGAGAGGAGGATCAGTCCGTCTGCGTCCTGCTGTGAATAGGTAAGTGGAGGAAATTTTCTTCCCATCTGATTTGCCTCTCCCACCGTTTCCCACACCGGCCTGACAATGTGTACCATCTTCCAATGCGCTACCCACTTTCCACTGGCGCCATCGCGCTGTTCACGTTCAGCCCCGGCGACGGCCTTTTTCATACTGGCCGAAACTCCCTCTTTTGATCCTACCGGTATGTTGGGTTCCATACCCCCCTGCCAAAGGGCACCGTTTCCATTCTTATCCTGTGTATTCACGGCCCGCCTTACGCGGTCCTCGTAATTGCGCATGTATCCGTACGTCATCACAATGGCTTCGATATTGGGATTGACGAAATGGTCATCCCATGCCATCGCGTCGGCCACGCTGTTAATGTAATCCCAACGTCCGGTGTTAAAGCCGATAAAATGTTTCCCCAGCGAGGCGCGAATTTCCATCAATTGGTAGGTTGCTTCCAATTGTTCTACCAGAACATAAACTTTAATCGCTCCCGGTGTCAATCCGATCAGTGTCTCGAGCTCATTCATCATGTCATTCCAGAGCGCAGCTTCTTCCGCGGTCTGGATTTTGGGGAGGTATAATACAATGGACGAACCTGCTTTTTGCAATGCCTTGTAATTGTTGACGACATACAGCGTCATATCCACCAGGGAGGCAGCCATCGCCATACCCATCGCATCACGGATGTGACGATCGTCGAGGTGAAGACCGCGGGCGCGAAATAGTTTTGTAGTGAATTTCAGCTGCCCTTTCCAGTCGCGGACGATGTCATCACCAAGGAATTCCTTCGACCACCGGTTCATCTCACGTGCCACCTGCTCTGCGACTTTCATGAACCTGGGATCCTTGTGGATCGCGAGCTTGAGATTACGTTGATTATCAAGGGACATTGAATTAATTTGTCCGAGGGCATCCTCGCCATCAAACATCCATCCATCCGCACCGGAAAGCAGGGCATAGGCAACGTTGCGTATACTGCTTTCCAGGGATGCATTGGGTTTTGCCGCCGGTCCCGTTCCCTGTATCCACTGACGTTGAAGGTCAGGTGGAATAACGGCGCCTTCAAACTTGCCCTCACGGGCATCTTTCACCTTTATGCTGGTCCGTGGAATAGTGCTTTCCGGATCGGGGAAAGCAATTCTCATTTTATGTGTCTGACGCTCCGCCCGTCTTTGGATACGGGAGGCCATGACTTCTTTTATGTCGTTGTTAAAGTGCTCCATAGAAGAAAGCACCGAAAGTACTTCGGGAGTATATACGTCGCTGTAAGATTCTTTAAGGTTGTTCCGGATCTTCATGAGTCAGCTGCATTTTAGTTTTTGACGTTTCACCGCAGAGGCGCGAAGGCGCAGGGGAAGGCGCAGAGTTTTTTGTCTTCTTAAGATTTCCTCTGCGTCTTCCCTTGCGCCTCTGCGTCTCTGCGGTGGAAATTCAAATTAATTCAGGTCTTCTTCCTATTTAATACTATCACCGTTAGACCTACGATACCCAATACCAAAGCCAATATTAGCAAATAAATAAAACCACCGGATGTATTGGAGACCCCGGCCTTGGCAACCGTCTCCGTCATCGTATAGGTTGGAACAATCCACTTGATAACGTAGGCTTGCATCAGGGTCAGCAGACAAATAACCAACAGCATAATAAAACTATGTTTAAGCGTGAAGCGGAAAAGGTCCGACTCTTTCCCAACGAGGCCGACGGCCGCTGCGCCGATCGCTATAGACTGAGGGGAAATCATTTTACCGGTTACTCCCCCGGAGGCATTCGCGCTCACTGTTATAACAGGATCAACTCCCATTGCCTCTGCCGAGGTGTATTGAAGTTTGCAGAACAACGCATTCGATGAAGTGTCGGAGCCAGTAAGAAACACACCCAGCCACCCCAGGATCGGCGAAAAGAAGGGAAACAGAAAACCGGTACTGGCCAACGCGATCGCCATGGTCGTCGACATCCCGGAATTATTCGCGACAAAAGCAAAGCCCAGGAGGGAGGCAATCGTGATCATTGGGAATTTCAATTGATTTAACGTTGCCAGGTAGGTTTCAACTCCTCTTTTATAGCTCAATCCGGTCAGGGGTATAGAGATCAGGGTTGCCAGCAACAAGGCTGTTCCCGGGTTGGAAAGATAATTTAATTCGAAAGGTTTGATTCCCAGGGGGCTTTCGTCGGCTTTGAGGATGGCGTCTTGCAAACCCGGAATAGTGAACTTGATGATGCCAATGGAATTAAGTGCGCTCTTGACCGGTTCAAGCCCCCAGGCAATGATCATGATCGTCATGATAAAAAACGGGGCCCAGGCCCGGATCACCTCGCCTGCTGAATTTGTAAGGTCTGTTTCGATAGTTTGCGGCGGCTCTTCGCTAAATCGCCATACTGATTTTGGTTTCCAGTATTTTAGAAGCACCATCAGGCAAATGATGGAAGTGATTCCGGCTATTACATCGGGAAGCAACGGACCGATATAGTTGGAAGAAAACCATTGAAAGAAGGCGAAGGAAATTCCGGAAACCAATATCGCCGGTAAAACTTCAATTGATCTTTTAAAGCCTGACATTAAGGTTACCAGATAAAAAGGGACAACGACGGATAAGAGCGGGAGTGTTCTGCCCACCATCTGAGAAATGGCCATTTCCGGAATATCCGATACCCTGGAGGCAATAATGATTGGCGTTCCTACCGCGCCAAAAGCAACGGGTGCTGTGTTGGCAATCAGGCAAATTCCTGCAGCGTAAAGGGGATTAAATCCCAGTCCGACCAGCATCGCGGCGGTGATGGCTACCGGAGCCCCAAATCCGGCAGCGCCTTCAAGAAAAGCGCCAAAGGAAAAAGCAATCAACAGCGCCTGCAGCCTCCGGTCCGGTGTGATGGAGGCCATAAAGTTTTTGATAATTTCAAACTGCCCGCTCCTGACGGTTACATTATAAAGAAAAACGGCGCCAATAATGATCCAGCAAATCGGAAACAACCCATAGAGGGCTCCATGGAGCGCTGATAGAAGGGCCAGTTTGGCGGGCATGCCATACGCGATGATCGCTATCACGATGGCGATCATCACCGTGAGTAAACTGGCCGCATATCCTTTCATCCTCATGTTCAACGCAAGGAAAATAAAGATAATCGGAAGGGCAGCAACGCAGGCCGATGCGGTAAGGTTGTTGAGTGGGTTGATGGGTTGAGTCCAGTTCATGGGGATGAGGCTTAAGACATATATTCCGAAACACATAGGAACATAGACACATAGGCACATAGGTAACGTTAAATTAGGATCTTCGAATTAGATCTTAGCAAGCCGTCTATGTGCCTATGTTTCTATGTGTCTATGTGTTTTTTCGCTCTCTGCCATTTTTTTCTCCGAAGTCATTCCTTAACCTTAATTACCTCCACCCAATGTCTAGGCTTTACCCCGGTAAAATGTTCAATCTGATGGCGACAGCTAAATCCGTTGGCCACTACCGTTGCACCCTCTTTCATTGACCTTACCGCCGGAAAGAGAACGCTTTCTCCCATTTTAGAGGACAGGTCATAATGTTCCGTTTCATAACCAAAGGACCCGGCCATGCCGCAACATCCGGAAGGAATCTCCCGGACGGTGTGGTTACTCTTACTTAATATGGATTTCATGCCCTGGGTTCCATAAAGCGCCTTCTGATGGCAGTGTCCGTGAATGAGAATATTTCCTGCTGTGGATTCAAATTCCGTTTTCAGATTTCCAGCCTCCCTTTCCTTTGCCAGGAAGACATCAATCATCATTACCTGTTCCTTTAGCCGGGTGGCTAAGGCTTCATCTTCGATCATGTCAGGTAAGTCATCGTTCAGGGCGGATGCGCAACTGGGTTCGCATACAAGGATCGTCAATCCCCGATCCAGGTATTGCCTAAATCGTTCAACAGTTTTAAGGCCTTCCTTTTTTGCTTCTCTTAAAAACCCGTGAGAA
>DATHFS010000130.1:0-3077 GCA_035317975.1 Cyclobacteriaceae bacterium
TCCCAAACGCCAAATCCATCGACGAACCACAGGTGATTAGCGACAGCCTGCAGGGAAAAGCATGGGTATTGATGAAGATGAAGGCCGTCATGAAGGAAAACTGGAACGTGCAGGATTTTCCTTTCGACCGGCAGCACTTACGGATCCAGGTGGAGAACACGATGTTTGACAACAATACGATGGTGTTTGTTCCCGATGTGTTGGGGAGCCACTTTGACAAAGATGAGGCCATCGACGGCTGGACTATCAGCAATTTCAAAGTAAACGTGGTCACGAACGACTACGAGACCGGCTTTGGAGATGGCCGCCCGGGCAAAGATCTTCAGTATTTTTCCGCTTTCCTTGTTCAAATGGACATCGAGCGCAATGCGTTGGGGCTCTTTATGAAAATTTTTATAGGAATGTATATTGCCTTCCTCATTGCGTTGATCAGTTTCGCGCCTCATCCTAATGAGCTGGAACCCCGCTTTGGCCTTCCCGTAGGTGGGCTGTTTGCGGCAGTCGGTAATAAATATATTATCGATTCCCTGCTTCCCGAGTCGTCCACCTTTTCCCTGGTGGATACACTTCATACCATGACATTTTTTGGGATATTCGCAATCCTGTTGGTTTCCGCGATTTGTTTGAAACTCATGGATAACGACAGGAAGGAGTTGGCCGAAAAGGTCAACTACTGGGGGGCGCGGATCGTTGTATTGTCCTATATCGGTGGCAATATTTTGTTTATCAGTCTGGCGATCCTGTCCCGCTAGACCTTGTTCTTCGAGTCGATCAGGATGGTCACCGGGCCGTCGTTTACCAGGGCTACTTTCATGTCGGCTCCAAATTCTCCGGTCTGGATTTCTTTACCCAGGTTCATGTGTATTGCCTTGATGAATTTCTCGTACACGGGGATGGCGATCTCCGGCCTGGCCGCCTTGATATAAGAAGGCCGGTTTCCTTTCTTTGTGCTGGCATGCAAGGTAAACTGGCTGACGACAATAATATCTCCGCCGTCGTCCAGGACGCTGACATTCATTACACCGTCGGCATCATTAAAAATCCGGAGATTCACAATTTTAGCTGAAAGCCACGCAATGTCTTCGTCATTGTCGGTCTCTTCGATTCCCACCAGGACAACCAAGCCCTTTTCAATTTGTGCTTTTACGCTTCCTCCAATTTTCACCGAGGCACTGGATACACGTTGGATAACAGCAATCATTTTTAATAATATTGCAGATCAATGGATTCATGAATGAAACTCCCTTTCCACTCCTGATCCGCCAGGCTGAGCATAGCCCGTGCGACGCGGATGGACTCAATAGCTTTATATTTCTTTGGAATAAGAAAACCAAATAGACCGTAAAACCACCGGGCAATCCGTTCCCCCCTGCGGTGTTCGGTCCTGGGGCCGACCAGCAAGGAAGGACGAAAGACATGATAACTTTCAAATCCGACCGAAGCGATCGCCTCCTCTGTCCACCCTTTTACCTGATTATAAAAAAAAAGGGACGACTTATTCGCACCAAGGGCCGAGACCAACAAGTATTGTTTCGCACCGTTTTCACTGGATAGCTTTGCCAGCAACGCAGGATAATCAAAATCGACTTGCCAGAAGGCCTCTCTTGTTTTTGCATCCCGCATGGTGGTACCCAGGCAACAAAAAACGTCATCAGCCACAAGCTCATTCTGATGTCGTTCGAGGGAATCAAAGTCCGCCACGATGTTTTTAAGTTTAGAATGGGAATTTTGCAATGGTCTCCGGCTGATGGCAATCACATGGGTGTACCGGCTATCATTCAATATTAGTTCGAGTAATTGACCTCCGATCAACCCGGTGGCCCCGGCAAGAAGGGCAGTCTTCATTTTAAGGTGTTGGGGCGTTGAAATGTTGAAGTGCTAAGGTGTTGAAGTGTTGATGTTGGGGAATTCACAGGGCACAATATAGTGTTAAAGTGTTAAAGTGTTGACGTGTTGACGTGTTGACGTGCTGATGTTGGGGGCCCCCACTTTAACACATAAACACTTCAACACATAAACACAAGATCAAGGTGTTGGCGTGCCGTTGTGCTGGTACGTTGATGTTGAGAGACCTCCACTTCAACACTTCAACACTTAAGCACTTCAACACATTAACACTTCAACACATTAACACAAGATCAAGGTGTTGGCGTGCCGGTGTGCTGGTGCGTTGATCTTGAGGGACCTCCACTTCAACACTTAAGCACTTAAGCACTTCAACACATTAACACTTCACCACCTAAACACAACTTAAAAAGTTTGTTGAATTTCCTTCTTAACCTCGCTAAGCGCGTGACCAAGCGGGTCCACCTTCTTTTCCAGTGCGATCTCAAAGATCTTTCTGGACAGATCGATGCTTTTTGAATCACCGTTCATCTTTGACGAAGCGTCATTGATCATCAGGAGCAGGTCCTCCTTCGCATTCTTAACCAGGTTCCAAACCGCTTCGCTCATGTATACCTGCTGGGACACATTGTGATTATATTCATTCCGGATTTCATCGAGCAGCAGTTTTTGAAACTCCCGCGCCGAATAGGCAGGGTCGGAAAGCCGTATTAAAAGGTTTTGCGGGGAGATACGTTCCAGAAAAAGCGTAATCCGTTCGTAAGCCTGAAGGCGTACCGGTAGGATCGTCTCGATGCTTTTGGCCCGGACTTCCAACTTCTTCAATTCAATTTCCTTGGCAATGAATGACCGCACGGTCAGGTAAACGGCATACAGGACCACGGAGGCCGGTATGACTATTTTCACAAAATCAATAAGTGCATCCATAGAATTTATTAGGTCATATTGGTGTTTAAAATTAAGTAATTTTGCCCGGTAAGTGATCCGCGATGGGCTAACGTGTACACCACTAACGGTTTACCCTCTGATGAATTGTATATGTTCGATACCCTTCAACCTGTAAATTTATCCGCCAAAGCAGCCGCAGAAGTGCGGAAGATCATGCAATCGAAAAATATCCCGGCCGATTATGGCCTGCGCCTTGGCGTTCGGGGTGGAGGGGGCTGTGGCGGGGTTTCCCCCATTATTGGATTCGACAAGAAGAAGGCTTCCGACTTGTCGTACACCATCGA
>DATHFS010000131.1:0-3715 GCA_035317975.1 Cyclobacteriaceae bacterium
GGGTAGGCCTGCAATATGTTAAACGGTTTGGCTGAGGTAGTAATGCCGAGCCCCAGGCCTCCCACGGCCATGGTTTTTACAAACGATCTGCGGGTAAGGTTGTTCTTCATTGTTGGTTAGGGTTGATTGGTTAAAAGTCGATGGAAGATGGCGTATTTTTCTCCTATTGTCAACAGATTTTCCCCGGGAGTCCTGGCGGAGTTACTCAATTTAGAATATTATCCCCTTATTCGCCTGGGCCTTTGAAGGGAAATCCGTATCCCCCCATTGTTCTTTTAAGTTGGTCTCAATGGAAATGCATAAAGCAGTCAGTGGAACATCCTCTAATCTATTTTCAAACGGATCTTCGGTTCGTTCGCCGATCAGGTCGAGCGAGCAGAATATAAATGAAATTACCACGGTAAGCGGGATCATGCCCGGCCCCATGCTCTCCACAAAGGCAAACGGCAGCATGACCGACTGGATGAATACAAACATCCTTGAATAGAAACTGTAATGCCTTGGGAAAGGGGTATTTTTAATTCGTTCGCAACCGCCCTGGGCAGCGGTGAACTCCGCCAGCGTTTCTTCCAATCGTACAAAGCAATAATCGGTAGTCCAGCCGCGACCGATGGCATTCCTCAGATCGCGTGCATGTAGTTCGAGCAGGTAGTTCGGAGGATTTTCTTTTTTATTAAAGGCAAGGTATTCCTGTGGATCAAGAAAGGGTTGGGTCTCGCCGTATTCATTTTCAACCTCAAACAATTCATGCTGACCGGATTCATTGTATTTCAGTTTTCTTCTCAGGTAAACCCGCAAGGCGTTGACATAAGCAATTTGCCGATAGATGAGGCGTTTTTGAAGGGCCTTGATCTCTGCCTGATCTTCCTTCTTCGGCGAATTGACAAAGATGATCAACTCCCGTGCCCACGTGCGGCTGTCACTTACAAGGAGTCCCCACCAATGGCACGCTTCCCACCAACGGTCGTAGGCATTGTTGTTCTTGAAACCCAGGAAGATAGCCAGTGCTGTGCTAAACGCCGTGATGGCGTCAAACGGGATGTTGAAATGCAGGTGGGTCTCACGATGCCCCCAATAAATGGCGACCGCGACAATGATATAAAACAGAAGATTTTTCCAGGTATAAAACAGGATGAGATTCCATTTCAGGTTTCTTTTTACAATCATTCACCACTCATGTAAAAAGAGTATGCCATTGGCCAGAGCCTTGAAAATTGGCGAAACAAAGTGACCGGGAATAAAACGTATAAAAATTTCCACAATGTTGCGGTGAGGGGTCAAATTTCCGCGAAAAGGGAGGATAGGGTCTTGGCATGGTATTTTGCTCCACCGTACAACAACACGAATTTCCATGGAGAACTTTCCTCAATACCGCGTGATCAGCGGACTCAGTACCCTCATCAAAATCCACGCAAAGAGATTAAAACATTACAATGCCGCCGCCATCCGGGCGAAGCATGCGCCATTGAAAAAGCTGTTCAAAAAATACGAAAGTCATTCAAAGGAATCTATTAAAACACTGGTAGGATGGCTGGTGAACTATGGCGGTCCGTCCTACTTTCCGCTGGAGACCAGGGAAATCAATTCTCTTTGGAATAAAATCGGAAATCTTTTCTATACGGGAGAAATAAATGAATTGCTACACAAAAGTGAAGCCATTGAACGGTATGCGCTGATCGCCCATCGAAAAGCACTGGCTCTTGCGGTTGTTCCCCCGGACACCACCGAGGATATTCAAAACCAAATCAAAAATTGCGAAGAAGCCTTCGCTACCATCAGGATGCTCCGGGAGAAAGGGGTAAATGAGATCTTGACCGCTTACTAGCGCCCTTCCAACCATCAAAAATTTATACAATGAATACCAACCGGCTTTCAAAAACTCTTGCAGCAGGACTGAACGCACAAATGACCCTGGAAGCACATGCTTCCCAGACGTACTTATCGTATGGATCATGGGCTGAACGCAAGGGCTTTGGAGGTGTTTCCAATTTTCTTTTCCGGCATGCACAGGAAGAGCGCAATCACATGATGAAGCTATTGGAATACATTTTAAAAAGAGGGGCAGAGGTTGAAGTGACGGCCATCCCCGCGCCTCCTGCCAATCCGGAAAGCTTAAAAGAATGTTTTGAAAAAATATTTCAACACGAGGTCGACAACACAAAAGCCATTTATAAGCTGGTGAAAATGAGCCTGGAGGAGGAAGATTGGGCTACCTGGAATCTATTGCAATGGTTTGTGAAGGAGCAGACCGAGGAAGAGACCCTGGCCATGAACCTCCTGGATAAAATAAAAATTGCCGGTGGTGAAAAGATGGATCCTGCATCCCTGTATTCATTGGACAGAGACCTGGAGAAGACTCCGGACGATGCTCGGTTGGCACAGGATGTAACAACAGACAATCCCTGATCGAAAAGAATTTCCCGCAGATCGAAAAAAGGGTTTCCCGCAGATTTACGCGCGAAATACTCGGCATGTGCTCCCGCAGATCTCGCAGATTTACGCAGACTTGCTCTGAAATGTAAATCTCGAAAAGACCATCCCGGTAGCGTGTTAGTACAAGCCAAAGACCGTTTGCACTGCTACTGACAGCCAATATCATTCTGCGTAAATCTGCGAGATCTGCGGGAAATAATTCTTCGTAAATCTGCGCGGATCTGCGGGAAACAATTCTGCCTGATCTGCGGGAGACAATTCCACTACTCCGTCGGGTTAATCATGATGTGCGCACGGTGCGTTCCGGGGTTCATCAGCCAGGGCATGCCGGGAGCTTCGGGCTTTAACGGCAGGCCTGTGCTCTCTGCAGTCGCATAGGGCACATAGACGACGTAGCGAAATTTGCCTTTCGTTACTTCACCGGTCTGTGCGTTGTAACCATCGGCGGGCGCAGAATAAACAAAAAGGGTTGTTGGTTGTTTGGGCATCACGAGCGTTCCGCTTTTGACTTCCGATTCCCGGGCATCAAAAATTTCCTTTTGTGATTTTCCGGCTGATTTCAGTTCGCGGCCCCGTGCCATGAACGGATCGAGATCTTTGTGATAGCACGATGCACTAAATCCTTCCTCCTTTGGGTTATCGGCCAGGCACACCATCGCATTGGTGCCTTTCCTTAACACGATCCAATCACCCTTGTCGCTGTAGCCATAGACCATTGCAGCTTCCCGTAAGTCGGCGGGAGCTGCCAGTATAGCGGATTTGATTTGAACCTCGGACGACGGCACCTGGGCGAAGAGAGAACCGCATGCGAAGAGCAGAAGCGCGGATGCATATACTATTTTTTTCATGTGATGGCCTTTTTTGGCGGGCACCTTAAATTTAGTAGTTTTTTTTGCGTGAACCCGGTCGGCCAAAAAAAAAGGGCCGCCTTTCAGCGGACCCTTTTCAATCAAAACCAACCAACCGTATCGTATGAGTCTGTAACCCGTTTTTATCGCCGTCCTTGGAGTCAAATTCGTGTTTAACACCTATCATTAGGCGAATGCTATGCCACCGGCAAATGGCTCTAAATTGAAGGAATTAGTAGGTTTTGTGAGTGGAAATAGTCCCTAATTGGGAAAGACGGACCCAAAATTTTTTCCACCGCGGAGATTCTGTGTTGAGTACCAAGGGATTTTTCATTTAAGATGTTGAAATATGGATAACTCCAGGAAAATTTGGTGAAGGGGCATAGTTTGCGAGTTTCTGGAGTTATCCACATTCCAACATCAGTTGTTATTGC
>DATHFS010000132.1:0-4832 GCA_035317975.1 Cyclobacteriaceae bacterium
GGGAGAAAGGCAGAACTCAATCTCGATATCGGCCGCTACCGGGTTGGTGCTGCTGCCGCCCGGCGTGCCGACTTTTTTGCGATAGTCTTCATTGAGAACGTCGATCTGGGCCTGAACCTGAGCCTGACTGATATTTAGTCCCGTGCCTATTGCTTCACCATTGTTCACGACATGGACAATGATCGGAATGGTGACAACCGTGGCCTGGGTCCTTCCTGCTTTGTTCCTTGCAATTATTTCGTTCACCCTTATTCGAATAGCATCTTCGAAATCGTCCAGGGTAGGGCGGCCGGGGTAGCGAAGGCGGTTGATGCTGTCTTGTTCCATCGTGGCGCACCGGGGTGGAGGGGTCGTACCCAAACCAGCAGGAACGGATTGCGCCAGGCTTGCCGTCGTCCCCCCGATACTCAAGCAGAGGATCAGGAAAAAGCCAATCTTCATGATGGTGACCTTAATTTTCATTGGTAGACTCAAAATGGATACGGTAACTCTCGGTATTGTTTTGATCTAAGAAAATCTCCGTTACCATTTTGCTCTTAGTTACATCGATCAGGATGAACGGTAATGGGGAAGTGTCGTCAAAGAAGGGGAGGATCATGGAAAGCGTGGCGGAAGCATTGTTAAAATTCCAGGTATCATTGATCACATCGGCCTCAGGTGTAGTAAAGCATTTCTTTGAGCCGGTTTTAACCTGATAAGAATGTTCCGGATTGGCAAAGAAGGTATAGAGATCATCGGTAGAACAGGACACGGTAAACGTATCCGTGATACTCCCATTTAAAGTTTGTTCCAGAAATTTACACTTCCAGGTTTTCGAGTTCTCTCCAGTAAAAATTTTTGTATAGACATAGGGTGTAGGCTTCAATTCTTCCGAGCAGGAAAAGATGCCCGTGAGTTGAAAAATAATCATTACCAACGCGGTGCTGTATTTACCCATAATCAGTTGGGGGTTAAGGTAAATGTTACTACGGGCTGGTCGGTATAATCGACAAGCGTGATGGTCATGATAATGTTCCGGGTAGTCGGATCAACAACACCCGTCCCTTGAATGGTAGCCAGGTCAGGACTCAGTTGCGGATCTTCCTGCATGGGAATCGTCAGGGTATTGTCCGCATTGTCAACAAATTTTAGGGGCATTACCGTCGCTGTCGAGAAGACATTGATGTTCCAGTTGGAGAGCGTGTACGTTTCACAGTCGGTGCTCGCAATGGTAATGTCTCCCACCGTTGGCGATCCACGGTGTCCAATATAGTCACCTCCCAAAATACAATCGTCCACAATGGTTAATGTATAAACCGTTCCGATGGCACTTTCCCCCTGGCCAATTTGCAATTTCCCGGTGCTGACCGTTTGAAGGGTGAAAATGACATCCTGGCTCCGCAAAATATTATTGGAGTTGTTAATTAACTGGACGCTGATGTTGCCAAAATAGTCTCCTTGCTTGATCGTAACCTGCCCGCGTTCGCCTACGATGGAATAATCAATCCCTTCCCTTGCATCTCCGCTGATGGTATAGGAGATAATGATGTCTTCATCCAGCGCCGGACCTGCATTGTGAAGTTCAATATTGATTGGTGTACTGTGACTTTCTTTTTGTGAGGAGGCGGTTTCGGTAAACCGAATGAAATAAGGACCCTTAAAGATAATGTGCTGGGTCTCACAACCCAGGATCACCAACAACACATAAGATAATGAAATGACCTTTTTCATCGTGTTAATATCCCGGATTTTGATTCCCCACCAGTGCGGGATTATTCAACAATTCACGCTGGGGAATGGGCCACAAGTCTTCCGTATCTTTCCAATTGGGTGAGAAGGCGGTCATGACCGCATTGGCTCTGCCCGTCCTTACCAGGTCGTACCAGCGATGGCCTTCGTAAGCAAGCTCATACAGTCTTTCCTTTTCAATCAACAGGATCATTTGACTTTGTGTGGCTGCCGTAATCAACGGGGCATTCGCCCGGTCCCTCAAAACATTGATGTCGTCCATCGCACTGCCCGTTCCGGTGACATTACCTTGTTGTGCTCTCGCCTCTGCCCGGATCAGGTACATTTCGGCCAGCCGGAATACCGTGACGTTATTATTATCCTCATCCTTTGTTCCGTATTTGGCGACTGACCAACCGTTATCACTGCCTTTCAGCTTGGCCGGATCGAACACGATGGTAGAAAAACGATCTCCGGATTCGGCGGAGGACAAGGCCAGAACCGTTTGGTTGGATGGGATTATTTCCCGCCTGCCAAGGAAGAGATTATTTAGCCCAATATTGTTATCGGTACCGGGATCGTCAAAGAGTGTATAGCCCACTTCAAAAATAGACTCGGCTGGAAAATCCTTCTTTACGATAATAGAAAAAGCGGTGTCCAGTGAATATAATTTTGACTTAACCACTTCCGTTGCAAGGCTTTCCGCTTTCGCCCAATTTCCAAAATACAGGTTCAGCCTGGCGAGAGCGGCCTTAACAGTAAACTGGCCCGCATAGGCTGTATTGACGGGAACCGGAGGCAGGAGACCGAGTGCCTGAGCATAGTCATCCTCAATCAAACTCAAAATCTCGTCGGTCGAAGCACGCGGGATATTCCTGTTCGTTTCAATTGAAGTGGTCAATACCTTTGGAACTCCTCCATACGTATACAGGGCCGTGAAATAGGCATAGCCACGCAAGAAATGCGCGGCCCCCAAAACCCGGTTTCGATCTGCGGTTTTTACTCCGGGTACTGTTGGAAGCCGTTCCAATATGAAGTTGGCGAGATAGATCGTGTTATAGATACTGCCCCACAACGCCGTAACCGATCCATTCGCGGACGTGATCTCCTTCGTACTGAGTTCGCGGTACTGAGTAAAGGTTCCGTTGTGCGTCAGCATGTCGGCGGTGGCATCCCCGGCAATAACGACGCCGGGTATGATTGGGCGAAATGCACTGTACAATCCTATTTCTGCTTTCGGTACGTCTTTCGGCTCGTTCAGAACAACATCGTCCGTCAGAAGGTCAATGGGTTTTGGTTCAAGGACATGAGTACAAGCGCCGCTCAGCAGGACGAGGAGAAATGTTGAAAGGATGTAAATGCAGCTTTTCATTTCAAGGTCGCATTAAGTCCAACGGCAATAGTCCGTACCTGCGGCAGGGTAAAAAAATCAATACCCTGTGCGGCCGTGGATCCGTCCAGGGTACTTATTTCGGGGTCTGCCCCGGAGTATTTGGTATACGTCCAGAGGTTGGTGGCCGACAGATAGATTCTAAGCTGGCTCAGCATCAGTGTATGGATCATTTTAGAAGGCAAGGTGTAACCGATGTTCAGGTTTTTCAATCGCAGATAGGAGCCATCTTCCAGTAATCTGTTGCTGTGCAAATTATTGACTGTACTATTCAATTCGTAACGGGGAATGTCGGTGACATCCCCGGGTTTTTGCCATCGCCGCAGGGCATCGACGGATTGGTTGGTTTGTATGTCGCCCCCCATATTGACCAGCGAAGCTTTCGTGAAATTCAGGACTTTATTTCCAACTGAAAAATTGAAGAAGATAGACAAATCGAAGCCTTCGTATTGAAACCGGTTGGTAATGCCTCCTGTGAATTTGGCTTGAGCGTTGCCGATGACCATGGCGTCCGCATTGTTGATGATTCCATCTTTATTCCGGTCCTGATACATTGCGTTTCCCGTGGCGGGATTTACCCCCAGGTAATTCAGCCCCCAAAAAGAACCGAGTGGTTCCCCTTTCTTAATAATATTCGTACCATCTACACCCGCCCCTGTATACCCCCGGTATAAAGGAGTAGAATCGGCCAGGAACAAAATCTTGTTCAGGTTCTTTGATATATTCAGTGTCGTCGACCACCGTAATTTGCCTTCGATGTTGACCGTGGTAAGGCTGAATTCAATGCCTTTATTCTCCATTTGTCCGATGTTGTCGGTAATACCGCTAAACCCGGTTGTAAAGGGATAAGGCTTCAACAAAAGCAAGTCATAGGTCTTGTTGTAATAGACATTGAGTACGCCTTGAATCCTACCTTCCAACACTCCGGCATCAAGACCGACATTTAATTCGCGTGTTGTCTCCCATTTGATATTGGGATTGGCAACATTGTTGGGAGAGACACCCGTGCTTCCGCTGTAGGTAGAACTGCCCCAGGTCCCCAAAAAATTAAAAGCACCAATCCGTTCATTCCCGGTGAGACCTATGCTCGCGCGCAGTTTGAGATTATTGACAAAATCGGATTTGAAGAATTTCTCTTCTGAAATCCGCCACGCTGCGGAAAGTGCTGGAAAATAACCAAAGCGATGATTTTGACCGAAGTTGGAAGAACCATCGGTCCGGAAACTGGCTGTGACGAGGATTCGGTCGCTGTAATCATAATGGGCGTCTCCAAAGAATGACAGAATGCTGTGGGGAGGGTCCCGGAAGGAGGAGCCTGCATCGACAATCCCGGCCGACTGGATGTATGTAAAATCATCGCTGGGGAATAACCTTCCCTGAAGATTTCCACCCGTGGCGAAATTCTGGAACAGTTCGGTACCCAGCACCGCATTCAGTCTGTGTTTTTCGGAAAAATCCTTGTTGTAGGAAAGCGTAACATACGTGTTAATGTTACTTAGCGTTTGAGCCGAAAAAACACCGTAGCCTTCTCCTCCCACACTCGGAAGGAATCCTCCGATGGCAGTCTGTGAAGATTCATACTGGTCTTCGGTAACATTATTGTAGTCCAGGCTTGCCTGCGCCTTCAGTCTTAAGTTGGGCTTGATCAGGTAGGTGGCATTGATGTTGGCCAGCGCTTTGATGGTAAGGGTATTGAAACGAGGCAGGAGGGCCTGCGCTACCGGATTAAAATTCG
>DATHFS010000133.1:0-4415 GCA_035317975.1 Cyclobacteriaceae bacterium
TTGAGGAAAAATAAATCCAACCGGTCGGTGTCCTTGCACGACCTGAAACCCGGAGAGGGAGAAGACAGCTATCGATGGGAGGAAAGCCGCAACCGGAGTGAAAACCCCGAAAGCCAATTGCGGCACACTGAACTTTCGGACCTGCTTCAAAAGTGTTTGACGGAACTCCCTCCTGAACAACGCGAAGTAGTGATCATGAAAGAATACGAAGGCCTGAAGTTCCGTGAAATTGCCGACGTGTTGAATATTTCAGAGAACACCGTAAAGTCACGGATGTACTATGCGCTGGACGAATTGAAAAGAATATTAGACAGGAAACAGATCACCAAAGAATCCATTGGTTATGAATTATAAACCGGACGAAAACACCCTGATTGCCTATCTCTATGGAGAGCTGGACGAGAAGGAACAAGAAAAACTGACCCAGTACTTTCAGGAACACCCGGAAGAACTGAAGCACGTGCAGGCCCTGGCCCAGGCCCGGGATATTATGGGTGCGATAAACGATAAGGAGGTCATCGCCCCACCGGTGTTCATGGATGATCATTCTCATGGAAGACCGATATGGCAATCGGCTACGGTGAGATGGGGGACCGCCATAGCAGCTTCATTCTTGTTCCTGATGGTAGCAGCAAAATTGATTGGGATGGAGATTTATTACTCCCAGGGAGAGGCGCGTATCACCTTTGGAAAGAAGGAAGCGGTGCCGGTTCAAACAGACGCGGTGTCAAGACTCACGGTGGACCAGGTTCAGACCATGATCAGGTCCTCGTTAGTAAAAAATAATGAATTCATCGCTGCCCGTTGGGCGGATAACCAGCGGAAACTGGATGAATCGATCCGCAACCGGCTGGATGTGAATTCGAAAAAGACGGAAGACATGATGAAGAATGCTTCCCTTGCCTCGCAAGAGCAAATACGGTCATTCGTTGACGGTCTTCAGAATGAAAACCTGCGTTCGATGAAAGATTATTTACAACTCTCTTCGGCGGAGCAGAAGAAATACGTGGAAAGTTTATTGGTAGACTTTTCCAAATATTTACAGGAACAACGCAACCAGGACTTGACTTTGTTCCAGACGCGCATGAGCAGCATGGAAAGAAATACGGACCAGTTCAAACAGGAAACCGAACAAATCCTGTCGGGCATCATTTCCAGTTCCGCGGGTAAAAAAGAAAATAATTATTAAAAATTAATTAACAATAACATGAAAAGCGCAGTGAGGATTTTGATGATGAGTGTGTGCGCAGCAGCGGCGACGATGCTACAAGCGCAAAATAAGATTGACGAGGAACGGATGGGGCGTGATATTGAGGTTGCGGAGAATGTAATGGGTACGCTGATCAGACAAAAATTGAACAAACGCAATTTCTTTCCATTTGAAGTAGAAGGAAGCTATTCCCCCGGGTACGGCGTTACCTTTCGCCTGCCGATGGATTTCGGAGGCCCGATGGCACTCATGTTGAGCCCGGAACCCAAAATTGCCTACAATTACGAAAATAACGGCTCCTATACGTTTTCGATCAGCGGCGATGCAAATGAGGAGAATAAGGACAGAGATAAAAATAAGGACTGCGTGGATTGTGAAAAGAACAAAGTGAAAGACACGAAGGGACGCACGAAAATAAAAACAACTCACTTCAGTAAATCAGGTAATGACAGCCTGAGCCAGGCCGTGAATCAAAAAATTATAGAGGCCTCCAGGGAATTCATTGCCGACTATGGCGACTTGATCAGTCAACTGACACCGGAGGAGAGGATCAAGATCACGAATCGCCACGAGGGGCAACGCTTCTGGTACGCCGGCGGCAACATGCCAAAGCGGAAATTTATTTCGCTGGAGTGCACCCGGGCCGACATCACCCAATTTAAACAAGGCAAGCTCACACGCGATCAACTGATGGCGAAGATCATTCTTGTCGACAGCGAGACATCGGATGAATTGAGCCCGGACCTGGAATTGCTGTCGAGTATTTTCAATCGCCTCTATCGCGCTGACCTCTCTAAAAGCTACTACATCCAGGAAAATATGTATTATGAGCGCTTGAAGGATTATGGTGTGATCTACTATATGCAGGTTGTTTCCAGCGTCGAGAGTGATTACAGAAAATTCAATATGCCTACAATCGATCTCGAAGACATCGACAAGGCAACCCGGGATCAGAAAGTAAAAGAATTGTATCCGGTGTTTGAAAAGGACGTCAAGGAAAGCCTGTTGGAATATGGACGCACAGTGAAGAGTCTCAAAGATGATGAAATGGTGGTGTTAAATATAAAGCTCACCAAATGCGAAGGCTGCAACATACCTTCTTCGCTTGAACTTTCGGTGAAAAATGCAGTGCTCAAAGACGTAAGCAGCGGAAAACTTACAAAGGACGCGGCCATTGCAAAGATCAACGTGAAGAAGGGACCCAATCAATAATCAATCTAATCCGGGAAAGTCCATACTTTCCCGGGTTTTTTTGCGTTTTATGTAACCTTGCACTGGATTTTGAGGTATTACACGAGGGGGCGGCAATTTACTTCCTGTAGTAAGGGATGCCGATGGGGAAACGACTACTTTTGAACCGTCAAAATCCAATGTGCCATGAAGAAAAATCTTTTTATTATCGGTGGAGTCCTTGTGGTCCTGCTGATTGCTTATTTCGTCGTTAAAGGAAATAAGGAAAGTGCGACCGCGGACATCATGAGCATAGTCAAACGTGGACAATTCCGGGTCGAGATCGAAACCACGGGAGAGTTGGAAGCCAAAAACTCCGTGAAAATTCTGGGACCCTCATCCCTTCGGAACTTCCAGATTTGGGTGGTGAACATCATCAGCATTGTCGATGAAGGTACCGTGGTAAAAAAGGGGGATTGGGTTGCCACGCTCGATCGGGCTGAATTTCAAAAAAAGTATTCCGACAAACAGATTGAGCTGGAGAAAGCCAATTCGAAGTTCGTTCAAACTCAGCTGGATACGACCTTGATCATGCGGCAATCCCGTGACGAACTCATCAACCTGAAATATACCGTAGAGGAAAAGAAGATCATCCTGGATCAATCGAAGTTCGAGCCGCCTGCGACCATCAAACAAGAGACAATCAATCTGGAAAAGGCCGCCCGCGCACATGAGCAGGCCATTGAAAATTACAAGATCAAGAAGAACCAGAACGTTGAAAAAATGCGGGAAGTAGGGGCCGAACTCCGGAAGGTGCAAGGCGACTACACGAACATGACGAGCGTGCTGGAATCGTTCAGTGTCAAAGCTCCCGAGGACGGTATGGTGATCTATGAAAAAGGCTGGGATGGAAAACCGATCAAGGCCGGATCCCAGATCCAAATATGGGAGCCCACCGTGGCCACGCTCCCGGATCTCACTAAAATGGTTTCAAAAACATTTGTAAATGAAGTGGATGTCCGGAAAGTGAAGTCAGGTCAGCGGGTAGAGGTAGGCCTCGATGCCTACCCGGATAAGAAGCTCAAGGGGACGGTTGTGACGGTAGCGAATGTCGGGGAACAGCGGCCCAATTCAGACTCCAAAGTGTTTGAAGTGCGCGTGGAACTGGATGGCACCGACCCGACCCTTCGACCCTCTATGACGACCAGCAATAAAATCATTGCCAGCGTAAAAGACAGTACGATGTTCGTTTCCCTGGAGTGCCTTCACGTCGATTTTGATTCCATCACCTATGTCTATAAGAAGGATGGACTCAATGTCGTCAAACAAGAAGTGATCGTGGGCGACACCAATGCCAACGATGCCGTGATCACAGCCGGCCTTCAGGAAACGGAACGCCTTTATCTATCGGTTCCAACCGGTCATGAAGGAGATCCTGTCAGTTTGCTCCCGGAAATGAATGGCAAACGCCAGAAAAAAGACAAAGAAAAGGAGAAGGTGGAACCGGTGCTGAAGGCCCTGGATAAAAAGGCCAGTGCGTTAATTGAACCGGTGAAGGAAGCGAAAGTGAAAAAATAAGAATCGCTTCATGAGGATACAACGGTTACTCGCCAATCTCTACATTGCCATCGATGCGGTGATTGCCAACAAGATCCGGTCATTACTAACCGCCCTGGGTATTATTTTTGGCGTCGCCGCGGTGATTGCCATGCTCGCGATCGGGAATGGGGCTCAGCAGGAGATCCTGAATCAAATTAAACTCGTTGGCGTCAACAACATTGTGATCAAGCCGATTGTTGAGCAGAAAGAGGAAAAGATCGAAGAAAAAGTTGGCAAAAAAGATAAGAAGAAATTCTCTCCCGGCCTGACTATCCGCGACGTCCAGGGAATTCAAGCTAATATACCCGACCTGGAAAGGATCAGTCCGGAGATCATCCTGGACACGTATGTCATTCGCAATGGCTTGCGCCGGTCGGCCAAACTGGTAGGGGTCGAGCCGACCTATTTTGAGATATACGACTTCCAGATGCAGGAG
>DATHFS010000134.1:0-5121 GCA_035317975.1 Cyclobacteriaceae bacterium
GATTGGCAACCGGATATGATCGAATCCAGCCGCCAGAATATAGTCGACGTCTTTCCGCGTAAAAAAGGCTGCCCGCTCCTGACCCCTTTTGTCACTTTGTGATAACCAATGAGCGATGTTCGTACCTCTCTTGATGGCAAATGATTTATCGGAAGAAGACGCGTTCTTTTGATTGCTTTTCGGTTGACCGCATGCAGAAATGAATAAGCCAATGGTAAGAATGGAAAGACAGATTAGGTTGAGTTTCATAGGACGTCCGTTTTTTTTAGATCATTTTAAATCTACAGGATTTCGGAATGATATGAAATACAATTGTTGGGGAACGGAGAAAAAAGAGGGTGCTTTTGAGGGTCTGACTGACCAAAAATGTAAATTTGATAATGAAAGTCAATGTACCCTATTCCTTTGTCTTCCTATCGTTTGCCGGTCTTTTTATGCTGGGAAGTGAATTTATACTTTTTGCCCAACCGGCTCAGAACTCCTGGAGTGTCAAGTTCAAGGGCATTGGTATATTCTCCTCGCCAAGAGTAACGGACCTGAATGGCGACGGGATTGGGGACATTGTATTTGGAGCCGGCCGCACAGAATTTCATGCCTGCGATTCAGCCATTATTGCGTTGAATGGACTGAACGGAAAGGTATTATGGACGGTTCCATCCGTTGACCATATCTTCACTTCGGCGACCCTGAAAGATTTGAATGGAGACAACGTACAGGATATTTTTATGGGCGGTCGCTCGGCTGAACTGATGGCTATCAACGGGAAAACGGGCAAAGTGCTGTGGAAGTTTAACAAAAAACAAGGCGACATTAAATGGTTTAATTTTTATAATCCGTTGTTCATTAGCGATCAGGATCACGATGGCATTGAAGATATCCTGACGTCCAACGGAGGTAATGTATTGGCAGTGCCTTTTGAAGCAAAAGACAGAAGGCCGGGTAATTTAGTTGTACTCAGCGGAAAGAACGGAAAGCTCCTGGCCAGGGCACCGATGCCCGACGGTAAAGAGACCTATATGTCGCCTCTAGCGTATCCTATTCCGGATACGAAAGAGTATAAAGTGATTATTGGGACAGGCGGTGAAACAATCGGCGGCCATCTCTACCTCACTACCCTTTCGGATATTTTGCGCGGCGATATTTCAAATGCGAAAATATTGGATAGCTGTCGCGATAAAGGGTATATCGGGCCGCCTGTTTGGATTGATATTACCGATGATGGAACCCCCGATATTATTGCCAATGCCGTAGAAGGGACCTTGCTTGCGTTCGACGGGAAAACCTATAATAAAATATGGTCGGTGACGATGCCGGATACCGAGGCCTACAGTTCCGTAGCGCCCGGCTATTTTACCGGTGATGATCATGTGCCAGATTTCTTTGTGTCCTACGCCGTCGGGCACTGGCCTGATTTTGGGTGGAGCAGACAATTTATGGTCAATGGCGCCACCGGGCAACTTGCCTACCTCGATTCACTCGGCAGCTATCAAACCAGTACACCGGTTGTTATTGATCTGAATGGCGATGGAATCGATGAAGCTATTTTGAATGTAAATTCAGAAGTGTATGATAACTTGAATAATCCCACCTTTAGCAATATCCTGGTCATTGTTGATTTTAAAAAAAATGACTTCTCCCAGCTTTGGGAGGGTCATCCAGGCAGCAACCTCGCGTCAACACCCTGGATCGGTGATATGGACCACAACGGGTTTCTGGATATCGTTTACTGTCATGGAACAAACACAAAAAAGACGTACAGCTTTGATGGTATTCAGGTAAATCGCATTTCCACGGATATCCCTATTAAATCAGAAATCAAGTGGGGGTCGTATATGGGGAGTAAGTATAATGGGATTTTTGAAAAGTGACTTTTTTCACCGCAGAGGCGCAAACCTGCCTGCCGGTAGGCAGGGGCGCAAAGTAGGCGCAGAGATCAAAAGAATATTTGGCCAATTTTTTTTGGTACTTTGGTCAGCGTTAATCAACTGCTAACCTGTAACTTTTCAAGGGTGTCTTTCCGATCCAGGCAATTTGGAAATGACCAAGGCTCCGATCTTTTTACCCTGTACAACCCCCTCTTCACAAGCGTCGCGAAAGTGAATTCCTCCATACAAGCGGGAAAGGGCCGCTTCGTTGGCGGCCTGGTAAAATGACGTAAAATTTCGTTCGGGCAAACCAAAATAAATTTCCGACGTATCGGTAAAGCTGAAATTGTCGCCCAACAATCGCGTCAGTACGACAGCGACGGAAGAAGACGCAACGCTATGACCGCTCGTGTACTCGGGGAAAGGCGGTGTTTGCAGAATGGGCCGCCAGGATGAGTTCAATAATTTGTTGATCGCCGTTTCCGGCCGGATGCGATCGCTTTGATATTTTTCCTGCCAGCAGCTGATGAAGGCATCATGCAAGGTCAGGGCGACCAGAGTGTGGACTAAAATGGCTGAATCCAATGAGATAGCTGCCTTTTTACAGGCTATTCCAGCTATGCCCATCCAATGACCGCCGGGAGAGATTTTTTTCAAACCGATGGCCATGTGCCCGGAATAGGTCACGGCGAATGGATTACAATCCCAAAAGCTGGCCGCTTTTCTTTGCTCGTCGGTAACGTTGTTGCTGATGTCATACACTTCCCTCATCAGTTTATAGAAAGCGCTGCTGGAATCTTTGCTAAAGACGGCGGGTGGGGCGGGGGCAAACTGATTGGCAGAATCCAGAAAGAAAGACCGTACCGTTTTCCATCGCGGTTCGATTGCTCCCATATACTCAGGGGGCGTAGGGTACCAATGCCCCTCCTCTTTACTGGGTGTATAGCGGGTATACGTGCTTAACTTATTGTAATCATCCGTTCTGGCGTATTGGACAACTTGACTGGCGATAGCCTGCGCATACTGCACTTGCTCGGCAATACTGCGTTGCGATATCATTTTGTTTCCGGTAAAGTGATCAATCAGCTTGTTTTGCTTTTCTTTTAACAAGATGCCGGAGGGCATAAGTTGGCGGCCAACGTCAAGCATAGCATAATTGGCGCAGAAAGAAAGGTTGAAATTCTTTGGTGGAGCCGGTGGCCGGATGCCCGGATTTGTTTTGAGTCTAAGGTTGATGTCCGGCAAGTGGCCCTTGGCGAAAAAAGCGGTCTCATAGGCACCCAATAACGCATAAGCATAAAACCGGCTTGCTGCAGGAGGATTCGCTACATCGTGCAGCATCACTTCGGATAAACTAAAGACGTTATCCGCTAATAATTGAAGATCCTGCCGATCCTGATTTGCCTTCTGCGAAAAAGCATTGACGCTGATGAAGGGCAGGACTCCGATAAGGAAAAGAACTTTTTTTGTGCCCACCTCATTTCAGTTTATAGGTACTCACTCCGGCATTATTCGTTCCAATCAACAGATGCTCCACGCCGTTAACAGTCACCATTTGCAACGATTTTGTATCGCCAGTTATACTCAATCCGGACGTTCCCTGGGGGATGTACTTGAAATTTCCTTTTCCATCGCCTTCAAATAATTGCCCGAAATTAGCATCGATTACCCCTATCCTGATCCGGATGGAACTCTGGTTGCCTGCCATAATAAGGTCCATGTTTCCGTCTTTATTATAGTCGAGCAAGGTCATCGCATAGATGGGCGAAAATTGTGCCTCAGGTGGAAGAGCATGTAGTACAAACTTATTTTGCCGGTTTTCTAAATACACTGTCTGAAGGAAGGTGGCAGAGAGGACGTTGGCATCCTTGAGGTCCGCTTTCGAAAAAATCGTGTTGAGCTGGGCGTCTGCGTATGACGCGTAATCGGTAAACTTGCTTCTCATGCTGTACATTTGGTCGAGCAGTTCATCGCGGCTGGGGAAAGGATAGGACTTGCCCTGAACGTAATAGTTCAGGATCGGATCAATAGAACCGTTTTTGTCAAAGTCTTTGTATACCAGGGTGAGCGGTTGATCCGGACTGGCCCGAAATTGCGTATTCAACCCTAAGTTGCCTGCCACGATATCCATGTCACCATCATGATCAAAGTCGTAGACTATCATCCTGGTCCACAACCCCGTCATCGGCCTGTCAAAAAATGTTTTGGTGTCCTGGTCCAGACTTTTGCCGGACTTATTCAGGAAAACCTCAATGGGCATAAACTCACCCATGATCACCAGGTCGTCCCAGCCATCACCGTTCACATCCAGCCATTTCGCATCGGTTACCATACCGACGCGCGCCAATTTCGGAGCTTTGGAGGCGGTGATGTTTTCAAAGCGACCACCGTTGTTCTGCAAAAGAAAACTTTCCGGTGTGAGAGGGTATTTTCCCGGGATAACGCGTCCTCCTACAAACAGGTCGAGGTCTCCATCATGATCGAAGTCGTTTGCTGTAACGCAGGATTTACTGACCAGCATTTCTGGCAGGCCATTGGCGGATCGGGTGAACTTCCCAGTACCATCATTCAGATAAAGTCTGTCCTGCAAGGCTTTGTCAGCAGCTCCATATTCATTATAGCCTCCGCTAACGATGTAAAGATCAAGATCCTTGTCGCCATCTGCATCAAAGAAAAGGGCGTCTGCATCGGTAAATAATTTATCGAACACAGTCGAGACGGATTCGTCAAAACCGCCGTGGGTATTCTGTATGAAAATCTTGCCGGGGTTTCCTTGAGTTCCTCCGACGAAGACATCCGACCTGCCGTCCCCATTTACATCTCCGGTCGCCATCACGGGTCCGCACGTTGTCAACATCGTTAATAACAGGGGCTGTCGCTTGAAATCGTTGTAGCCTTCCTCGGTATGGGTATAGTGGATCACCGGCTCCACTTTTGAGAACAGGGGAGGGCTTGCGGTTTTTGCCTTAATTGGTTGCCTGTCCTCCTTTTGATCTTCGCTGATTTTCAGAAGTTGATTCGCATTGATGTTTCTTATTATCCTTTCCGACCCCGACATCCAGGTGATTTTTATGGAGTCGACCTTATCGGATTTGCCCAATCCGAAATGAATACGGTCACTGACACAGGATTGAAATCCGTGGGTAGGGACTTGCTCGACATATTGTACGTTGCCCCCGGTATAGACTCTTACTTTTGCCCCGATCGCCCTGGTATTTCTGCCAGCCCCGGTTAATTTTATTTGCAGATAATGGCC
>DATHFS010000135.1:0-8621 GCA_035317975.1 Cyclobacteriaceae bacterium
GAAGGGGAAGAAGATCGTGGTTGAGTTGAGTGATGAGCTTGGGCAACAGGGACTGTAGGGATGAATCAAACACATAGAAACATAGAAACATAGGCACATAGGTTAGTAAGTCAATCCCCTATGTGCCTATGTTCCTATGTACCTATGTGTTTAATACGCTGCAATCATTGCTATAAATAGACCTCTAAAAAAATCCTACATTCACCTGTAACATCTCATCTCCCTCACCGTCTTGCTCTTGAAACGATGAATTTGGAAGCCTTTCAAAACCGGGTCCTGCCTGCAAAAAACAAGCTTTTTAGGTTCGCATACAGGATGCTGGCCAGCGAGGAGGAAGCCAAGGACGTGGTACAGGAGGTCCTGATCAAAGTGTGGAATGGCCGGGAGCAGATGGACCAGGTGCAGAACTGGGAAGCGTGGTGCATGCGTCTCACCAAAAACCTTTCGCTGGACTACCTTCGGTCGCGGCAACGAAAGGCGACCGATCCGATAGAAGAAGGATTCGATATTCGCCATGATGCAGTATCGCCTTATGAAAAAACAGAACTCAGTGAAAGTATGCAGCAGATTAACCAATTGATTGCTTCCTTGCCCGAAAAACAACGGCAGGTAATCCACCTTCGGGACATCGAAGGGTATACCTACAACGAGATCTGTGAAATCCTGGACCTCGATATGAGTCAGGTGAAAGTAAATTTGTTCCGCGCCCGGAATTCCGTACGCGAAAAATTTCTGAAGATCAATGCTTATGGAGTCTAAACATATAGAACAACTTCTTGAAAAGTACTGGAACTGCGAGACCTCGCTGGAAGAGGAGCAGCAGCTACGGGAATACTTTCGCGGAGAAAATGTTCCCGTGCAATGGAAGGAGGCTTCCGAGGTATTCCGCTATTTTGAGCAACAACGGCATCAACCCGTGACGGGTCAAACATTTGAAGCCGACGTATTGAGAAAAATACGGAGGGAACATCCGAGAGGAAAGGTGATCAGCCTCACGCGCAATGTCATCGTCCGGATAGCAGCCGGTCTGATCGTGGTCATGGCAGCAACCTTCTTTGTCCGGCAGGAGCTCCGGAAGTCGTATCCGCCGGAAGATACCTTCAGCGATCCCAAGATGGCCTTTGAAGAAACCAAGAAGGCGTTGATGATGATCTCCAAGGGATTTGGCAAGGGACAGAAGGAAGCCAGTAAGATCAACCTGTTTCATGATGCAGAGCAAAAGGTGCAGGGGAAGCAAGAAAAAAAGACCCCACCCCCGGTCCCTCTCCGGGACGGAGAGGGGAGGAGTTTGTGATTTAGATCGGACTCAAGTTGCCCAGAAGGATTGAGGGATTAAGTAAGCGATTTTGAATTTTAAAAACATTAAAAAATAAAACGAGTATGAAAAAGTTAGCGATTGGTGTAGTGATGATGGTGTTTTCGGCGGCCGTGCAGGCGCAGGATAATGCGATTTCCAGGTTCTTTAGCAAATACCAGAATGATGAGTCATTCAGCCAGGTGACGGTGAGCAGCAAAATGTTCGGCCTGTTTACCAACATGGATGTAGAAAAGCCAGAGGATAAGGAAGTCCTGGATGCCATCAGCAAAATCAAAGGGTTGCGGATCCTGGGCAAGCAACAAACCCGTGATTCGAGGGCGCTTTACAAAGAAGCCATGGCGATGATTCCGCAAAAAGAATATGAAGAATTATTGACCGTTCGGGACAAGGATAAAGACATGAAATTCTTTATCAAAGAAGCCGGCGGAAAAATAGGCGAATTGGTTATGGTCATGGGCGGCAACGAAGAGTTCATGGTACTCAGTATCTTTGGCGAGATTGACCTGAAACAGGTGTCCAAGATCGGCCGCAAAATGGATATCGATGGCCTGAGGAACCTGGAAAAGGTTAGGGACAAGCATAAGGAAGGGGATAAGGATAAGGATAAAGATAAAGATAATACCAAGGACAATAAGAAAGAATAACAAAACCAGGGAAACGAGTTCTGAACGGCATTAGTCATTGGTTATAATTGGTTATTAGTCATTAGGAGTAGACTCTACATCTCCAGTCCGCACCACCAATGACCAATAACCAATGACTAACAACTAATAAATAAAAATGAAGAAGATCCTATTCCAATTGCTCTTGTCTTTAGCACCCGGGTTATTGATAGCTCAAACGGAGACGACCCAGGCGCTTCAGAAGAAGTTTGACGATTCATTCTCGCTGTATTTCTATAAAAATACCTTGCGGATGCTCAATCAAACCGACAACAAGGAATTTGATGAGATGATCAAGAACATCGAGAAAATGAAGTTCCTGGTGATTGATAAATCAAAGACCAATTTTGGCGCGGTGGACTATAAAAAATTAGTCAGTGACTACAAATCAGAGACGTATGAAGAGGCTGTCACCTCCCGCTATCAAGGTAAGAGTTTTGACGTCTATTTGAAGGACAAAAAGGGCTCGACGTTGGGAACGGTCGTATTGGTTGATGATTCGACGAGTTTATATGTATTGGATATCCTGGGAACCATTGATGTACGAAAGGCGTCGCAACTTTTTTCAACTATTGATCAAAGTTCCGATATCGGTCAGAAGATCAAATCCTTTATGAGCAAAGGCGAAAAGGGCAAAGGAAAAGATCTGCATATCGAATAGGAGTCAATCACATTTAATTTCATTGTTTTGGAAACCGTCCTCTCTACCCATAAGCTTACCAAGAATTTTGGAAGGCTTTGCGCCGTCCATCAGCTTGATCTCGACGTAAAGCGCGGCCAGGTATTCGGCATGCTCGGCCCGAATGGCAGCGGAAAGACCACCACGCTGGGAATGTTAATGGGTGTAGTGAATCCCACCTCCGGAGATTTTACCTGGTTTGGACAGGCCGCCACGCATGAAACCCGAAAGAAGATTGGCGCCGTCCTCGAGCACCCTATTTTCTACCCTTACCTCAGCGGACAAAAGAATCTGGAGCTGACGGCGATGATCAAAGGCGCCCCTGCCGAACACATTCCCAGAGTGCTCGAGGCAGTGGAATTGACCCCCCGAAAGGATGATAAGTATCGCGCGTATTCTCTGGGGATGAAACAACGGCTTGCTATTGCTTCCGCCCTGCTGAATGATCCGATCGTCCTGATTCTCGATGAACCAACCAACGGCCTGGACCCCATGGGAATTGCGGAGATCCGGCAGATCATTAAGAAGATCGCCGCCGATGGAAAGACGATCATCCTGGCCAGCCACTTGCTCGATGAAGTGCAGAAGGTGTGTACTCACTTTGCGATTCTGAGAAGAGGAAATCTTGTACACACCGGTCCGGTAGACGACGTAGGAAAAGGAGAGGAGATCGTCGAGGTGTTTGCTTATCACGACGACCTGGGGCTTATCCTGCAGGAGTTTTCGGGAACGGATTCGTTGAAACGGGAGAACGCCAACTTTGTGGTAAAAATGAAGGAGGGGGTCCACAGCCACGATTTGAATCGTTTTTTGTTTGACAAAGGCGTCGTCGTTTCACATTTGGTAACACAAAAGAAAAGCCTGGAGAAGCAATTCCTGGAAATATTGTCCGAAGCAGATAATGTAAAAAAATGAGTCCCTGGTCATTAGTCCATAGTCTTGAGTTGGGGGAGACGTAAGACCAAACAGGGAGATTAACACATGACTCAAATGCTACACTTATTAAAGATTGACCTGAAGAAACTCACCAGCTACCGTACGTTTTGGGTAGTGTGTGGATTGTATTTCATCACCCTCGCCTTTACAACAGCGAGCGGCATGGAGTTTTTAAAATGGCTGGCGAGCAAAGGTGCTGAATTCGGAACCACTATTAATATAAGCCGGATACCCCTCTATCATTTTCCCGATGTGTGGCAGAACCTCGTGTACATCAGTGGATTTTTTAAAATTGTGCTGGCCATCATGGTGGTGATTTCCATTACCAACGAGTTTACCTATCGCACCATCCGCCAGAATATCATCGACGGCTTAAGCCGGTGGCAATTTTTGCAATCCAAAATTCTCACCAATGCATTGCTGAGCGTCATGAGTGTGGCGATGGTTTTTATCATCGGATTGGTGACGGGTTTAATTTATTCTCCGGAAATTCAAGCGGGGTACGTTTTCACCGACCTGGAGTTTTTTCCAGCGTATTTTTTGGAAGTCTTCGCTTTCCTTTCCTATGCCCTGATGCTCGGTATCGTGATCCAACGCTCCGGACTGACCATCATCGTTTTGATGCTTTCGCACATGATCGAGGCCATCGTGAAAGTGAATATTCCGGATGCTGCCGGATTTTTGAAAGCGTTTTTCCCGATGGAATCAATCTCCAATATGGTGGCCATGCCGTTTGCGCGTTATGCGTTTCAGGAGATCCAGGACTATGTAAGCTGGGGGTCCATCGGTATCGTGCTGGTGTGGATATTCCTGTTCAATTATTTTGGATACCAGAGGCTGAAGGGGTCGGATATTTGAAAAGTGTTGAAGTGTTGAAGTGTTGAAGTGCTAAAGTGTTGAGGTGTTGGTGTGGTGGGGACCGCGTGGTCGGCGTTGGACCCCTACTTCAACACATTAACACTTCAGCACTTCAACACAATTATTTTAGATAGCTTTACATAGATTAAACAACTATGAATTCTATCAAGATCCTCGGCTTAGTCGCCGGAACGCTCACCACCATTTCCTTTTTACCGCAAGTGATCAAAACCTGGAGGACCCGGTCGGCCAAGGACCTCTCCATGGTGATGTTTTCAGTGTTTTGTCTTGGAACCTTTTTCTGGCTGATGTATGGCATTTTTATGAATGACATCGTCATCATTTTAGCCAATTCCATCACGTTCGCCTTGTCCCTGAGCTTATTGTACTTTAAACTGAGGTTCAAGTAAGTCGGTGATCGGTGATCGGTAGTGCTTACCAATTTGCTGAATTCGACTACCGATTTGGAAAGCAGGTCATTATGAGTCGTGGACCAAAAGTTTCAACTGGACTGAAACCACAGATCACTGATCACTGATCACCGATCACCGACTCCTCAGTCCACGATCGCCTGATAGACCAATTCCTTGAACTTATCGTCCTCATCACCATGAGCAGTTGGACTGATCTGCTTGAAAATGAGGCCGACGATTTTCTCTTTCGGGTCGCCCCAATAGCTTGTGCTGAAGTAGCCGCCCCAGGAGAAGGAGCCAATGGAGGCGGGGGAAAGCCTGTCGTTTTTTAGAGTTTCCAGTCCGAAGCCAAGTCCGAATTGAAAGTCATCGCTATCATCCTTGAGTTGGTTGGTCATCATCAGTTCGATGGTCTTTCTGCCGAGGATCCGGTTGCCGTTGTAGATTCCGCCGTTCAAAAACATTTGCAAAAACTTCGCATAGTCTTCAACGGTAGAGGAAAGTCCGGCGCCGCCGGAAAAATAAGTGCCTGCGATGGTCGGATAATCGACATGGCGGCCTTTTGCGGGAGCGACTTTTCTCAGCACCCCGTCCTTGTCTTCGGAAACGGTCACGAGGCGATTTTGTTTTTCTTTGGGCACGTAGAAATAAGTGTCATTCATTCCGAGCGGTTCGAAAATTCGTTTTAGGAAAAAGGCATCGAGGTTCATGCCGGAGACTACTTCAACCACGTAGCCTAATACATCCGAATTCAGACCATAGGTAAATTTCTCGCCGGGCTGGTGCCGGAGGGGTAAGGTTCCTAACACTTTCATTTTTTCTCCCAACTTCTCATTCGGCGGTCCGAAGCCGACGGGGATCCTGGCTTTCGCGTAAATGGCCTTGAATTCTTTGCTCCCGATTTCCGCATAGTCAATCCCGGATGTATGCGTCAGGAGCTGACGGATCGTAATTTCGCTTTTGGCAGGTTCAGTCGTGTAGCTGCTGTCTTTCTCATTAAAGGAAACGAGCACTTTGGGATTTTTAAATTCGGATATGTACTTGGACAGCGGGTCATCGAGCAACAGCTTCCCTTCTTCATACAACACCAGGATGGCCGTGCTCGTGACGGCTTTTGTTTGCGAAGCAATGCGAAAGATGTCGTCTCTCTTCAACGGAGTGTGTTTATCAATATCGCTGACTCCATAGGCCTTATGGTACACCACTTTGCCGTTGCGGGCGACGAATACCACTGCACCCGGTATCCACTTTTTGGCGATGTAGTCATTCATCACATTATCGATCCTTGCCAGCCGTTCGCCGGACATGCCCGCGTCTTCAGGTTTACCAGTAGTGAAGGTTTGCGCGAACAGCGTTGCCGATAGGAATAGGCAGGAGATTATAATTACTGATTTTTTCATAGGTTTTGATTTTGAGTCTTGAGTCCTTAGTCCCTTAGTCTCGAGTCCGTTGTCTTGAGTGTTTAGTCTTGAACCTCAGTTAATACCAACTCAAGACTAGGGAGCTGGAACTAAGGACTCAAGGCTACAACCCCTTAATGGACATTCCTCCATCGACCATAATATCCTGGCCGGTCATATAGCTGGATTTATCCATAGCGAGAAAGGCAGCGACTGCGGATACTTCTCCGGGTTGGCCGATCCGGTTCATGGGTGTTCGCGCCAGGATCTTTGCGAGTCGCTCGGGATCGGCAAGGACAGTAGCGGCCAGGGGCGTCTGGATGTACCAGGGGGAAACGGAATTGACGCGGATTCCGAATGGTGCCCACTCGCCGGCGAGGTTGCGCGTCAATTGGATGATGGCCGCTTTCGTCATTCCGTAAGGCGGCCCGCTTTGTACATCGAATGATCCGGCGACCGATGCAATGTTAATCACGCTGGCATTCCCCGATTTTTTTAACAGTGGAAACAGCAACCGGGTGATTTCCATTAAACTAAAGAGGTTGGTTTCAAATAACTTCCGGTATTCCTCTTCCGAATAGTCGGCAAACTTCTTCCGCAAATTGGTGCCGACGTTGTTGACCAGCACGTCGAGTTTTCCCCAGTTTTCTGTGACTTTTTGAATCAGTTGGTTGCGAAATGGCCCGTCCGTGACATCGCCGTCGAGTGTAAACAGATTCGCCGAGTTCCTGAGCTTTCCTTGAATGATTTTCGTGTCACGCGCTACGACCAACACTTCCGCTCCCAGGTCCAGGAATTCCTCCGTGATGGCCAGGCCGATTCCTTTTGTGCCACCGGTAACAAGGGCTTTTTTGCCGATCAGGGTCCAGCTCATGATCTAATATTCCTGTTTTACAACGAGAAGGTAATGCTCTTTTTCGATAGGCAGGTAGCCTTGTTCGTAACAATAGTAATAAATAGCGCCGTCTTTTGTTTTATACGTGTTCGTAAAATAGCCAAAATCGAACCCCTTTCGCAATAGTTTTTCACGGCTTACTTTCGTTTTACCGGTCGTGTTAAGTTCCACCAGGATTCTCCTGTTTTTCCGTAAGGTGTAGTTGACGTTGCGCAGGTAGTTGGTATCGTCGCTGTTGAGCCGGTTGTTATACGTGACGCGGCACTGATCGGAGCAGAATTTCTTGTCGGCCCGGCCTTTGATCGGGTCGCCGCATTCCAGGCAGGCCTTGATTTCGGATATGGCCGGCGAAAGGTCTTTTTTGGCGGGGGTCATCAATTGGATTGACATGGCTCTAAATATACGTTGGCAAACGGTTAGCCGGGAAGGATTGGGTAACCAGAAAACCTGACAATCTCATACCAGATTTCCGGAGATTATTTCCCGCAGATCGCGCAGATTTTCGCAGAGGTTTCCCGCAGATCGCGCAGATTTTCGCAGGGCTGACGCGCGTAAGGAGAGGGACCCTTAAGAGATACTTTACCAAAGTAAATGGCATGTTTTGTTCTTAAAATCAGCGCGATCGCATCAGAAAATCAGCCGCGGTTCTGCGGAATCGCGGAGATTGTTTCCCGCAGATCGCGCAGATTTTCGCAGAGCTGACGACCCTTAAAAAATACTTTACCAAAGTTAATGTTATGTTTTGTTCTTAAAATCAGCGCGATCTCATCAGAAAATCAGCTGCGATTCTGCGTAAATCTGCGTGATCTGCGGGAGAAGATGCCGCGTTGATCGGAAGTCGATTACGAACGTTTACAAACGACTATAACCGGAAGTAACTGATTAAACTACGAGTGATTTTATTCCCTCCCACATCTTTGCCTTGTCGATCGGAACAAACCGGGAGACGCAAAACAAATCATTTTAACCATTTAAATTTTACCATTATGAAAAGCATGAGAAACAGTGTGCAACTGATCGGCCGCCTGGGAAAGGATCCCGAAGTAAAGACCTTCAGCAACAGGAAGAAGGCGACGTTCTCTATCGCCACCACAGACAGCTACAAAAACCAAAAAGGGGAAAAAGTAGAAGACACGCAATGGCACAATATTGTCATCTGGGGCAAGCTTGCCGAAGTCGTGGAGAAGTACGTGACCAAGGGGCAGGAAGTTGCCGTGGAAGGAAGGCTGATCCATAAAAATTACGAAACCGACAAAGGGGAGAAGCGCTACTTCACGGAGATCAATGTGAATGATTTGCTGATGTTGGGAGGGAAGAAATAACCCTCCTCACCCCCTCACCCGTCCGCTGACGCAGATGCCCTCAGCCGGGGGAGAGGGGAGCTGTTGCGAGCTCAAAAAAGCCTGGTTCGAAAGAGCTGGGCTTTACATCAAAGGCACCTTTTTTACCTCCCTTTTTTC
>DATHFS010000136.1:0-3317 GCA_035317975.1 Cyclobacteriaceae bacterium
GGTTTTTAAATCCGCTCAATCCCAGATGCCCGAGGGCGCTACGCTGTCTCCGTCCGGATTGCTCTTGTGGACCCCTTCCCGAACTCAGTTTAATAATTTAAAAAACAATCCTATAACGATTGAGTTTATTGTTCAGGACCAGCCTGAAAAAGCGGAAGCTGCCGGCAAAATAAAAGTTGCTCAAACCCAACTTGACTTGCCCCCCGATATAAATTTGGTTCCCGGCGACACGAGCTTCACCATCAAGGAAGACGAACGGATCAATTTCAAACTTTATGTTACCGACCCGAACGGGGATGAAGATATCTCCACGGTGGGATTTGTGTCCTCCGATCCCCGCATAGTAAAGACGAGTTTAACGGAGATCAGTTCAATTCAATTTGAATTCACCTGGTTGCCGGGGTATGCCTTTGTTGCCGAGGTCGAGCGATTTAAAGTCGTCGACATCGTTTTCTTTGCTATTGATAAGACCTCCAACAAAGGTCAGCGAAAAGTAAGGATGAAAGTACTGGATTCGGAAAACCTGGAAGAGAAGGACAAGTTCTTGTATCAGAAATACCGCAATTCGTTGATTCAGGCAAAAGGACTCATCGACCAATTGGAGGAAAATCATAAAGTGTTGAACAAAGCATATAAGCAAGCCAAGAAAGGAAAGAAAAACAGAGCCCTGGTGAATGCCGGACTCGGCGCGACGACGGGCTTATCTCCAGTCACGTTGCCCACTGATCCGTCCAAAATAGTCTCTGCGGTAGGCGGTACTACTGTACTGACCCTGGGAACATTGGAAGCCACGGAAGTGGTGGGCAAATCCAAGAATGATATTCTGGATAAGCTGAAGCTCAACATAGAGATCCGCAATCAGTTGCAGATTGAAGGAGACAACCTGGCCAGAAAATATGCACTGAAGTCAGCCCGTCGCGAGAAGAGTAAAGAGTTTGAGGAGGACCGTGAAAAGTTGCTGCCCATTATTAATAATCAGAAGTTGGTCTTGCTTGAGTTGGATGCATCCCGGCCGGCGTATCAGAAGACGAGTAATGCGGAGATTAAGAAGACGTTTGCTGATTTTGCGGAAGAGTGATCGCGGAAATTTTCTACTGCAGAGGCGCGGAGGCGCGAAGGAGGCGCAGTGGAGATCACAGATTAGAAGGATTTAGCGGATTATACTGATTAGGAGATTCCCGCCTTAGGGACATGAATTATCTCACAGCCAAGTTCGGCTTCCAGTTTTGCGAGGCTTCTCAGGGTGAAATGATGATCACCACTCAGCCACTTGCTGATTTCCGATGGCGTTTTTTCAAGCCGCTCGGCTAACACTTTTTGAGTGATGCCTTTCTCTCTCAATAACTGATGCACGCGTACGACAATGTCGCCGTACTTTTTGACGAAGATTTTTACATCTTCCGGCGTTTCATCAATGATTCGTTGTGCAATTTTACTTTTCATAGTGATGCCTTCCACTCTCCCTCCAACTCCGTCTTATTGCCCGGCTTATCGTACGCTTCCACCTTGATTACGGTGCCCTCCGGCTTCGGGTTTGAAACGGTTGTCAGGTACTTCCAGATCCAGGGCTTCAGGCGCTGGCGCGTGGCATCCCCGTTCTCGAGCGAGGAACCACTGGCATCGTGGATGGAGACGGTGACGCGGACGACACGGAAGTCGTCGGTAGCTTTGATGGTGATGAGGCTGCCCCTGGCGCCGGTGTAGCCGGACGCGCGGATGTAGTGGATGACGGGCGGGCTGAGATAGTCGGTGAGCGCCACGCGGAAAGAGGCGTTTTTATCGGCGGTGCGGGCCTTCGTATACTCGGCATTAGAGTCGGCGTTGGCCATCTGTGCTTTCGCGTATTTTGCGGCGTCCTTGAATTTCCCGTTCTGTTGCTTCGTCACCACGGACCTGACCTTGCGCCGCTTCGGCTTGGTGATAACAACGGTGTGTTTTTTCAAGGCTTTGAATACGATGGTATCTGCCAGGAGGAGCTCCGCTACTCCTTTCTTCATAGGATTCTTATTTTGTCTTACCATAGACCTAAAATAATAATTGTCGGAGTGATATACGTGGATTGTCTACACGTTCCCTTGAAGCACGTTGACCGGCCGTTGTCCATGGTTCGTCCATAGTTTGTCCTGCTTTCGCAAGGCCTTTGCACGGTCTTTGTATGGTCATGGTAGGGTCATAGTAGGATCACGGTAGGGTGATGATAGGGTCACTGTAGGGTGAATGTAGGGTCATGGTAGGGTGAATGTAGGGTCAATGTAGGGTGAATGTATGTCCTTGTCATTGCTTGTACAGGGAAAAAGTAACACTTTCCCAATCCGTTCCCAATCACTTCCCAATGTTTTTGATGATTTTGTGCGAATTCGGGGCAATTGGTGGGTTTCGCGTTGCGAAAACTGCTGATTCAGCGAAATTAATAGCTTATTGAGGTGTCGGTTGTACGTTTTTTCAGTCGGGCGAGGAGGTAATGCCTCACTTCCACCTGGCTGCCTATCCCACTCTGTCTCTTACTACGGTGCGTGATGGCACCTGATACAAGCTAACGAAATCTTGCTAAGATTTGACGTAAGGTGCCGAAAAAATATCACAGACTGTTATCAGCTATTTGAGAGAGGACGATGATGAAATAGTGTGAGCGTGGGCATTTGTCACCCGATAAAAACAAAGCCAACTGTTAGTCAGTTGGCTATGGCACCATTTAGCAGAGGAGGAGGGAAAATCGCTCCAGAGTTAACTATCTCACTTTCAATTTCTTTTTGTCGCCTTAATTTTCTTGGCACCCTTTCGGCAAATTTGCCAAATAAAATCAACTGCGATTATTCCCTATGAGGTAAAGATAATAGATGAAATCAGAATACACCAAAAGAAATTGAGGGATCTTTTAAGCATCAATTAATGAGGTTCCGACTAAAATGAAGCGGTCTGGGAGTGATAAGTGCTTATACAATCAAGTTGCCCGAGGCTAACTCATTTAGCTCTTTGTTTTTTTTAATGTAGCAGGTTTCCCCATTTGATCAGCAGCTGGGCTCGGTGCCTCTGCAAAATCGAGGGGCTCAGCAATTCGTGACAGGTGTCTAGTATAACGATCCAGTAGGTAGGTAGCACCACTGTCCTTGTATTTAGTAATCCTAGTAAAAGCAAAATCGAATACATCCTTTTCAAAAGTAATTGGACTTTCAATTGGTTGAGAAGACGCGAGAATTATTTTGGGATATAACTCTTTTTCTAAATGGAGATTGTTAGAACCATAATTTAACATTTGCATTCTGTTGAGTATCATCTTTGGGATGACATTCCTTATTCTTCTTAAGTATACTCCCAAC
>DATHFS010000137.1:0-3293 GCA_035317975.1 Cyclobacteriaceae bacterium
TTGTCCGCTCGTTGTGGAGTTCCGTATATAGCGTCCCTACGGGACTTTAGACGAGGCTGTCGGTTGGTTACCAATATATCATCCCTACGGGATTGGCGGAAACAAAACATGAACCAAGGTAAACTTCTTTTGAGAGTCCGCATGACCTCACACCGTACAAACCATTAAGCGCCAAGCCCTAAGCGCTAAAATCTAATCTCTATACCATGGCCTTGCTCAAGAATATCAACCCGATTTCAAAAATCAATGACGATACCGGCTTTGGATCTAATGCCGGTGCCTATGGAGGGCGCTTCATCAACCGGGATGGTTCGTTTAACCTGCGCCGCGAAGGGGCGCCCTTCTGGGACCGCTTCAATATCTACCAGGTTATGATCAGTTTGCCCCCGTGGCAATTTGTCGGTGCGATCGTTATCTTTTTTGTTGTCGTCAACCTGCTCTTTGCCTCTATTTACTATTGGCTTGGCCCGGAACAACTCACCGGCGTATTGGCTGTCACTGCCTGGGGCAAATTTAAGGAACTCTATTTCTTTAGTACCCAGACATTCACTACAGTGGGCTATGGCCGGATCAATCCTGTCGGAGACGGCGCTAACATCGTAGCTTCCGTGGAGGCGTTGAGCGGACTGTTATCTCTTGCCTTCGCTACCGGTTTGATTTATGGGAAATTCTCCCGGCCGAGGGCCCATTTGGTATTCAGCGATCATGCTCTGATCTCCCCTTATCGGGACGGAATGGGGTTGATGTTTAGGTTTGCTTGCTATAAAGAGCGCCATGCCCTTTCCGATGTAGAGGTGCAGGTAAATCTCGCCTTGCTTGTTCAGGATAAGGGCGAACCGGCCTATAAGTTCTTCGAGCTTCCCCTCGAACGAAAAAGAATTGAGAACCTTCCGATGAACTGGACAGTCGTGCACCAAATCAATGAAGACAGTCCTTTGATGGGATTAACGGGAGAAGAGATGAAAACCGCGGACGTTGAATTATACGTGCTGATCCGGGGATTTGATGACGTTTATGCCAATGTGGTGATAAAGCGGACGTCGTACACCTATGAAGAAATAAAATTCAACAGAAAATTTGTACCCATGTACCGGGAGAGCGAAAATGGAAAGACCACCATATTGGAAATGCATAAATTAAATCACTCTATACCGGTCATACCAGGCGAGAAAGTAACGGTCAATCAACTTGTTCCGCCTCAAAAGACTACTTGATGATCCGGACTTTGGCCACAAAGACACAAAGTCGCTAAGTTTTTTATTTTTTGTTCTTCGTATGTCTTTAGTTTTCTTTGTGCGTTCATCCCTGCGCGCTGTAGTGCCGCCTCGGCATGCAGGCCTGGCAAACATAGGTGGCTCGAAGACACCACGGATAGAAAGATGGCTTAGTGTCTTTGTGGCAGGTCATCCGGCTTTAAAGACGCAACTGAATTCTAAATTTTAATCTTGAATAAAAAATATGATTTGATTGTGTTAGGTGGAGGTGCCGCCGGATTCTTCGGGGCGATCCAGGCGGCACGGTTAAATCCTGGATTAAAAATCAGTATTCTCGAGAAATCACCTAAACTTCTATCAAAAGTAAGAATCTCGGGAGGGGGCCGGTGTAACGTTACCTACCATTGTTTTGAGCCAACACCACTTTCGCAGCACTATCCCCGGGGGCAGAAAGAACTGAAAAAATTATTCCGTTCCTTTCAGGCAAAGGATACCGTTGACTGGTTTGCCAATTGCGCTGTGGCGCTGAAGACGGAAGCCGATGGAAGGATGTTCCCGGTAACCGATGACTCCCAAACGATAATAGACTGCTTTCTTAAGCAGTCGGAATTACTCCATATTGAAATCGCCACGAACTGTGGAGTCGACCGTATTTCACATGACAAAGACCTGTTCCACATTTACACGACGGACAAGAGAGAAATCATTTCAAAAAAAGTTCTGGTAGCGATCGGGGGACACCCTCAACCTGCCCATTACAGTTGGCTTAAGGAGCTGGGTCACACAATCATTCGCACCATTCCTTCCCTGTTTACTTTCAACGATTCAGAGAAGAAATTCATTGACCTGATGGGTGTTTCCGTTGCGCAGGCTGAGGTAAAAATTGCGGGAACAAAACTGGCTCAGACAGGTCCGGTTCTTATTACCCATTGGGGCCTGAGCGGACCCGCTGTGATCCGGCTTTCGGCCTGGGCGGCCGAATATCTCCATGAACACGCTTATGAATTTACGGCGTTGGTCAACTGGACCGGGACGATGAGTGAAGAGGGGTTGAGGGAAGGGTTGAGCGAATTGCGAACGAACAGCGCCAGGAAGACGATCATGGCAAATCCGCTCTACGGATTGTCGCAGCGATTGTGGGAGCGGTTGGTGACGCTGGCCCAAACAGGAGGGGAGAAAATATGGGGTGACGCTTCAAACAAAGATATCAACCGGCTGATCGAGTTTCTGATCCGGTGCCCGTTGAACATCAAGGGCAAGACTACATTTAAAGAAGAATTTGTCTCCTGCGGGGGAGTGGACCTGAACGAGATTACGCTGGAGACAATGGAAAGCAAGAAGTTACCGGGCCTCTACTTTGCCGGCGAGGTACTGAATATAGATGGAGAAACGGGTGGATTTAATTTCCAGGCTGCCTGGACAACGGCATTCGTGGCAGCGAACGCTATCCGTATTAGTCATTAGCCATTGGTCATTGGTTATTAGGGGTGATTCCACGAGCCCGGATACCCCCCAATGACTAATGACCAATGACCGATGACCAATCTAATGACCAATATCTTATTCCGATCTAAAACAATCTCCCCAACCGATAACTATAATTTACGCTAACAGAATAATCTGCAAAAGCCGCATCTCCATTGACCTTGGGTTTCGCCGGATACTTCACCGGGTCGGCCAATGTATTGGTATTATTAATAACAGTTTGGGCTATATCAGCAGCACTTTGAATACGGTTCTTGATAAAATTGTACGGTATGAATAAACTGACGCTATGCTTGCCCATGCGATAGGTAACGCCGGATTCTACAGCCACCACATAGCCTGGGCGCCGGTAGGCAACCTGGCCTCCGAATTTATCAAAGGCTGGAATTCCTTCCACCCTTCCCGCGAGGGACAAGGTTACATTCCTGGATTTTGTTACGGAAGCCATTACGCCGGCGCGGGCAAAATACTGATCCGGGCAGGCGTAGTAATCATAGGCTGATTTTGCAGTTGATTTGGAAGTGCCATTGGATTCACGCGGATTGAACAAATAATAGCCGTTGGCAAAACCGTATATACCTTTATACAATTGTC
>DATHFS010000138.1:0-3745 GCA_035317975.1 Cyclobacteriaceae bacterium
ATAGTTATACGTCTGCACTTTCTTATCACCGGTCCCATTGGGCAGCAACGCCGCCTCCGTGATTCCCCACAGTAATCCGCTTTCGGGTTTGCCGGCAATCTTATAGGGATCAATTCCATCGGGGAACTGGTGCCCGTGCAGGAACTCCACACCATTGATCGTCTCGTTGTAGTCCTTGTTGTCTTCGCGTCCTACCGTATAGGAAACTCCTGCCCTTGCCATCAGATCGCCCTCATAGCCGCAATCGATAAACATTTTGGCCTTGACGATTATATTCGTGAAGGGATCCGGTTTAGTTGAGCTTTCGAGTACAATTTCCGTGATCCGGTCGCCGTTCTTCTTCACCTCCAGCAGCCGGGTCTCAAAGAGAACGTCAACGCCTCCCTGCCTGATGTAATCCTTGAACGTACCTTCTGCCACGTGGGGCTCAAATATCCATTGCTCAAACTTCCCATAGTGTTTTCCAATGCGCCTGTAAAAATCCCGCGCCAGGCCGCTGATGGCATATTTGTTTCCGATATCGGTGTATCCCAGGCCTCCGGAGCTCATTCCGCCAAGACTTCGTCCGGGTTCAATAAGAATGGCTTTCTTTCCCAGTTTTTGTGCGGTGTAGGCAGCAATAACTCCTGCGGACGTGCCGCCGTAAACGCAAATATCCACTTCTACTATTTTTTGAGAAAGTGCGGTAGCGAAAAATGGCACTATCAAGAGTGCAGTAAGCTTGATTCGTAAATGGATTATCATGAAACCAAATTAATGATTTCAATCGAAATTGTTCACCTGCGGCGCAGGGGCGCAAAGGAGGCGCAGGGGCAATAGATAGTAGGTCTGCATTCAGATAATTCCTTTCTTTCCAGCCCCATTTTTACAGCATAAAGTCACTCGCAGAACTATTTTTTGACTCTCTGCGCCTACTTTGCGTCCCTGCGTCTCTGCGGTTAGAAACAAGAGGCCGCCCTGAAAATCTCTGATCTCCAGGGCGAACCCCATTCGAACTGTCCACACCCAACCCGAGGGACAATTCTAGTCTTCGCCTTGTCAACCTGATTGACAAATGCACAATTACTTCTCCGGATGCGACGTACCCCGGTGGCAACTGGTACAGGAAATGACCAACCTGTCCTCTCCAATCAATGGCCGTTCCACTTCAAAATAGGTCTTATTGATATCCAGTGTCATCCGCATCATGGCTCGGGCAATCTGCTTTTCAGGTTTCCCGTCACTGGCATAATCCAGAAGAAGGGAACCTTCTTTCTTCACATGACAATACCCGCATCCGACCCCCAGTCCATCCTGAAATTCATCCACCATGATCTGTTTCAAATCTTTGGTACTGATGTCTTTCGGCAATACCTGCAGGTTTTCAAACTCATTTTTCTCCGGAGTGGGCTCTATTGCCGCAATACTGATTACAAAGATAAGGCCGAATAATACCGCGACTATAAAATTGGTTCTCGCTCTCATACCCCATGTACTTATTTACTTTGTTGCAGCAATGATCAAAAGGACCTCGACGTTGTCGGAGATCACTCCTGAACCGCCCACCTCAAAATCTTTTCTGCTGATCGCAAACGATCCTTTGAAAAGATACCCGGTATCCGACGGCGTGGCTGTAAAGGGAAACGAAATATCCTTTGTGTGATTCTTAATCGTGAGCTGCCCGGTGATGAACAGTGCCTCGCTTTTTCCCGTCGTGGTAATTTTTGTAGAAACAAAATGCATGCGCGGATATTTCTCACTATCAAAATAACTATCCCCCCGAAGGTGGCTATCGCGCAAATCAATACCCGTTCGAATGGAATTGGCATCTACCGTTACATCAAATTGTGAAGTAGCGGGAGAATTCCTGTCAAAGCTTATCGTTCCCTGCAACCCCGAAAACGAGCCGCTTGTATTAATACCAAAATGCTTTACTTTAAATTCAATGGACGATCCGCCTTCCGCAGGCTTATACTGAGCCGTTGCGAAGTTGAGAAGCAGGACACTGACCAGGAGTAACATACCGAATCTCATATATCAATTCTTCTTTTCCATTGCAACTGCTTCCATCAATGGTGAATCCGTGACAGCAAGAGAATGGGTGTGTTCAACGTATTCCACCTGTGTTAACCCCAATACACTTCTCAGCTTCTCTGCCGGAACCTTCATCGGCCCCGGTGCCGGAGCAGCTCCGGGAGCGGGTTGTGGGAAAGCGGTAGACATAGCTGTATGGAAAGTGATATTGCCTTCCACTTTCAGCATCGTCTGATGAATGTGACCATTTAATACGGTCACCGATCCAAAGCGTTTAAAATAAGAAAGAGCCTGGGCGCTGTCCGTCGTTCCCCAACCCCACTGCGGATATACAGCCCAAAGAGGAACATGAGCAAAAATGACGATCGGTGTGCTGGCCGAAAGACTTTTCACATCGCGCTCCAGCCATTCCAGTTGCTCCTTGCCGAGCAACCCCAACCCTCCATCACCCTGGCTTAATACGTTCACCATGCCGATGAAATGCACTCCATGCGAAGTGAAGCTGTACCAGCCTTCTCCGACGGTGTCTTTGCCATACCGTTCCTTATATTGCTTTCCGTTGTCCGTTACATCATGCTCTCCGGGTACGTAAAATATTTTTTCTGACTTTATTCCTTTTAATAGTTGCTCCACGGTATCAAATTCTTCCGGTTGAGCGAGATGGGTAAGATCACCCGTATGTAAAACAAAAGAGGGTTTATCCGGCATGGCGTTAATTTTTGCAATAGCGGCTTGCAATGTTTCTGCCACATTGGTATTGGCCGGTTTACTGAAACCGATATGACTATCGCTGATTTGAACAAAACTGAAATCGGACTTAGGAATGATAAGACCGTTTTTAAGCTTGCCGGTGGTTTTGTCGATCAGCTGACTGATACCATACGATTTCAAGACTCCTCCCGACATCAGCCATAAGACTCCCGTCCCTGCCCAGGCCATGCATCGTAAGAATTCGGCCCTGTCAATGCCATCGTTGTTTGCTTCATTTTGAGTGTGTTTTTTATTTTCCATGGTTACGCTTTTAGAATGTTGATCGAAACTCCTTCATCATAGTTAAGATGATGCAAAGTCCGATTACCGTATCACGAAGAGATCACGGAAGAGTAACATTTTTAGGGGGTGTGTCCCGTTGGCTAAAAAGGACATGAAGAACACGAAGGAAGCACGAAGGAATTCAGATCCGGTAAGATCTCAATAACACTTCCTAGCGTTACGAAAATTAAATTTTGCAGCGTTGCCGTGGATTAAACACCACCCTTGCACAAACAAACCTTATTACCTTCGTAGCACTCATCTGTCCACCTCTCCGAAACCTTCTTACCTTATTGTCGGGGTATGCGCCTTGCGAGATGCAACTGTCAAGTATCGTCTCCCAAAGGGGACGATACAGAGGGACGGGAAATCGTACCGGGGATTTCGCATCGTCCTCTTCGAGAGACGATGCTGGACCTACCGTCAAGTATCGTCTCCCGACGGGGACGATACGGTCCCGGTCCAAGGCTCGCGCATCGTCCTTTGAGAGACTATGCTGGACCTACCGTCAAGTATCGTCTCCCGACGGGGACGATACGGTCCCCGTCCAAGGCTCGCACATCGTCCTTTGAGAGACTATGCTGGACCTACCGTCAAGTATCGTCTCCCGACGGGGACGATACAGTCCCCGTCCAAGGTTCGCGCATCGTCCTTTGAGAGACTATGCTGGACCGACCGTCAAGTATCGTCTCCCGACGGG
>DATHFS010000139.1:0-5464 GCA_035317975.1 Cyclobacteriaceae bacterium
CCGATCACCCATGCCACGACCTCCCCGATGGTAACATAAGAATAGGTGTAGGCGCTGCCCGCAACGGGCACCCGCGAGGCAAACTCAGCATAACATAACGCAGTGAATCCGCAGGTAACGGCAATGATCATGAACAAGAAGATCACCCCGGGACCGCCATTGTACGCTGCCTGTCCGATGGTAGAGAAAATCCCGGCGCCAATGACGGCGGCAATCCCCATGGCGGTGAGGTCGGTTACACCGAGTATTTTCCTTAATCCATGGCCGTGGCCATCGTCCAACCCCTTCCTGGCGTCTTCGAGAATCTTGGTCAGCGACTTTTTGCGCAGGAAGGAATTGGACATTTGGTGTTGGTTAAGGGGCTTCAAAGTACTAAAAATTGGATTCGGATCAATTAAGTTGAGATTTTCGGATTGGATTCACGATTTTTGCATGTACACGCCCTCTGGTTCATGCACACGGATCATCATTTTAATGCCACCATTACCAGTGAAGAAATCAATGAACTTCCCCTGCGTGCCTTTGAAGGGAAGATCGTGGTGATTGATACCGAGGACCAAGTCAAGAAGGCCTTTGAAGAGATCAACAACCACCGGGCCGTTGGCTTTGATACGGAAACACGGCCGGTATTTGTACGAGGGCACTCACACCCCGTCGCCCTGATGCAGATTGCGCTGCCTCAAAAAGTTTTTTTGATCCGGTTGAAGCACACCGGGGTTCCGCCGGAGATCATTCAGTTTTTGCAGAATGAAAATATCCTGAAAGTGGGGGTAGCGCTGCGCGACGACATCAAAGCACTGCAGCGGATAAAACGGTTTAAGCCAAATGGTGTCTTTGAACTTACCGAACTTACGAAGAAATCCGGGATCGAAGCCGAGGGCCTGAAAAAACTGGCAGCCCTGGTGTTGGGTTTCCGCATTTCAAAAAGCGCCCAAACCAGCAATTGGGATGCAGACCATCTCAATGAAAAGCAGACCCTCTATGCTGCTACTGACGCCTGGGTCTGTCTCGAAGTTTATCGCAAACTTAAATTATCTTCCTGACAGTGAATTAGTGCGTCTTTTTCAAACTCCGCCGCGCCATGAACGCACTGATGATCGTGAGGACGGCCCCCATCAGCATGGCTGCTCCCGCAAAATAAACAGGGGCACCTGGTTTTGTGAAATAGTAAAACAGTCCTGTCATTAACACCGGCCCAATGATCGCCGTCAGGCTAACCAGGCTCGTGAGCGCTCCCTGCAGTTCGCCTTGTTCATTGGCCGGCACGCAAGAAGACATGATACCCTGGAGGGACGGACCTGCAATGCCACCAAAACAATAGGGAATTAAAAAAACAAACATCATCCAACCCTGTGTGGCGAAGGCAAAAAGTAAAAAGCCCACCGCGTAAAGGCCCAGGCCAACATATACGCTCCTTCTTTGTCCGATCTTTGGAATAATGATCCGGATTAAACCTCCTTGTACAATTGCCACCATGAGTCCAACGAATGCCAAGGAGTATCCCACCATATCCGGCCTCCAACCAAACTTTTCCATGGTATAGTACGACCAGGTACTTTGAACAGCATGGGCTGCGATATAAATGAGGACGATGGAGGCAACTAAACCAAGAATAACTTTATACCGGTAAAGGAATTGCAAAGAGCCCAACGGGTTGGCACGCTTCCATTCAAACTTCCGTCGATGTTCGGGGGCGAGTGATTCCGGCAAAATAAAAAATCCATAGAGCCAGTTCAGCAAGGTCAGCACGGCCGCGGCAACAAAGGGTGCGCGTGAGCCAAAGTGCTCTCCAAGAATCCCCCCCATCGCCGGACCGATAATAAATCCCAGCCCAAAGGCAACGCCAATGATTCCGAAATTTTGTGCTCTTTTCTCAGGTTCGCTCACGTCGGCGATATAAGCAGCAGCGGTTGTGAAACTCGCACCCATGATCCCTGCAATGACGCGACCTACAAAGAGCCATCCAATCGTAGGAGCAAATGCCAGGAACAGGTAGTCGATTCCAAAACCAAATAAGGAAATCAGTAAGACCGGGCGGCGTCCATATTGATCACTCAAATTTCCAATTAGGGGTGAGCAAAGAAACTGCATAACAGCGAAGGCCGCTAATAACCATCCCCCATAACTGGAAGCCTCGGCAATTCCAACATTCATCAGCTCGCTGAGGAGTTTAGGAATCACCGGAATGATGACACCAAAACCGGTTACATCCACCAGTAATGTAACAAAGATGAAACCCAGGGCTGCTTTGCGTCTGCCGGACATAGTAAATACAATTAAAAGTGTGCAAAATTAGATTAATTTTCGAGTGAAAAAACAGCATTTCTTGCCCTGGGCCAACTCCTTTGAGCCCATCGCCGTAAGGACATAATTTGGTCTGCTAAAACCTCAGGAAACGGTGTAAAGTTTAAAGGGTCTTCTTTCCGTAGGAAGGAAACGCTAACTCAGATTTATTTACCCGGGTTAATAATCTTGGCTGGTGCTGCTTGGGCTTGAATCAATGCAAGGTCACAAAGAGCACAAAGAAGGCACAAAGGACACAACGAAATGCAGCCTTACCGTTTACTGCTTGCTGACAACCGGCAACTGAATATAAGAGGGATAGTTGGCCGACCGGAATACCTTCTGCGTCGCGACCTGAAAATCGGATTCCTGCGCTTCGAAAATATTCGGAACAAACTTTTGCGGGTTGCGGTCGATAATCGGGAACCAGGTGCTTTGCACTTGTACCATAATCGAATGGCCTTTCTTAAAAACATGGTTGATGCCATGCAGGTCAATCGAGTAGGAATTAGGTTCGTCGGGTTTTACCGGTTCCGGCTTTTCAAAACTGTTGCGGAACCGGCCTCGCAATACATCGTTGGCAATCATCAGTTCATAGCCCGCCATTTTGGGGTCATCCGGATAGCGTTGCGGATAAACATCAATCAGTTTCACAATCCAGTCGCTGTCGGTACCTGACGTCGCTGCAAAGAGATGGGCCCACCCATTTCCTGTGACAACAACATCATCGGTAAGGACATCCGTTTTCCAGGTTGCCACATCCGGGCGGTTGTCCACAAAACGCTGGTCCTCCACCAGCCACGTGTACCAGCGGGAGCCGGGTCCATACGTTGTTTCAATTGGCCGGCTTCGATAGGGAACGGGATGAAACGGATCGGACAAATAGGAATCGAATCCTTCCGTTTCGGTTGGCGCGTCAAAAGAAAGTTTGCCATGAGATTGGAAATAGAGATTCTTGCTCGTAGTCAGGTTCACCGGAGGCCAGGCTTCGTAGGATTTCCAAACGTTCGAACCGGTTTGAAATGTAACGGCCTCTGCAAATTTGCCGTCGCCTATACTTTTTAAATAATAAGCGAACCAGGGCGCTTGAATTTCCTTGCGAAATTTTTCGGCAGTAGGCGTTCCAAATTGAATGTTGCCCAGGTTTTCCTTCTTGCCCCCGGCCCAGCCTCCGTGGTTCCACGGACCGATGACGATAAAATTCTTGTGGTCCGTATCCTTTTTCTCTAATACCTCATACGCTTTCTGCGGACCATAAAAGTCTTCCTGGTCCCACCACCCTGCGACGTGCAAGTTGGGAACCGTGGGCGAACTCAACCGGTACGGTATCGATTGCTTTTGCCAAAACTCATCGTAGTTGGGGTGCTTTACGAAATCATTCCAGCTGGGAAGCTTGCTATGAAAATGCATTTTGTTTGCATTGGAAAGTGGCCCCAACCTTAAATACCATTCATCGGTGTCGTACGTATCAAAAGGGAACATCGCATCTTCTTTGGTCGCTTCCTCCATGTAGGAATATTCAAATCCATAACTCAGCCGGAACGCCCCGTTGTGATGGAAGTCGTCGCCCAAAAACATGTCGGATGGGGTAGCTTGCTCGGAGGCCGCTTTTAAGGCGGGGTGCGGATCCAGTGTACCCATCATCGTAGTCCAGCCATCGTAGGATATACCCATCATACCCACTTTTGCGTTGTTGTTCGGAATATTTTTCAAAAGCCACTCAATGGCATCGTAGGTATCCGTGCTTTCGTCGATGGATTTGGGGTCTTTTTTATCGCGCATGAACCGCTGCATTTCAAACGTCCCTTCCGATTTGTAGCGGCCGCGGATATCCTGATAGACAAAGATATATCCCTGCTTCGCCATGTCGCTGACATAGGAATTTTTGTTCGGTGAAGGCATGTCACTTACTCCGTAAGGCGTGCGCATAAAAATGATGGGCAACAGCTCTTTGGTTTTCGGCGCGAGAATCAGCGTGTTGAGCCGAATTCCGTCCCGCATCGGAATGAGTACTTCCCGCCGGGAAAATTCCAGGGTATCTGCAGGCTGTGCAACAAGGACAGGACTTGAGATGCATCCCAGCCAAAGAAAAAAAAGAAACCGTCTTTTGAAGGTCATAATGTGATATTTGCCAGCGGAAGATATAAAATTAAGCCGCAGATTCACTGAATTGATCTGCGAAAATCAGCGCTCCCGAGAGCTATCGGGACTGCGCCTGCCAGCAGAAGCGCCTCGCGCAGGCTGGGGAAAAACCTTCACGTGCAACGTCCAGGCGGGTTTTTGCGTCCTAAGGAAAGGGAATTAATAAATATGGGAAAAAATTCACCGGTTAGGAGCAACCCTTTCTTCACCCGGGAGGTCTCTCTCAAAACAAGAAATCCCAAAATCGTATGAAAAATAAATTATCTCTGTATTGTCTGGCCTTTATTTTTGTTTCGGCGGGCGCTTTTGCGCAATCAAAAGAAACGCGAACCGTTGACACCTTTACCAAAATCTCATTTCGCCTCGGTGGCAACCTCTTTCTAAGGCAAGGAAGTCCGCAAAAAGTAGAGCTCGAAGGCAAAAAAGACGTATTGGACAAAATTGAAACCGAAGTCAGCGGCGGTAAACTCATCATTGGCACGAACCGGAGATGGTCCGACTGGAATTGGCACGATAATGATGAAATCAAAGTATACATCACCGTAAAAGATATTGAAGCCATCAGCGTAAGCGGTTCGGGTGACCTGGTTGCCGAAACCAAACTCACGGGAGGCAATTTTGACCTGAACGTCAGTGGTTCCGGTTCGTTTAAGGCTGAAGTAGAAGCTTCCGGCGACATTCGTGCCGACGTCTCCGGTTCGGGAAGCATCGACATCAAGGGAAAATGCAGAAACTTCGAAAGCGATATCAGCGGGTCAGGTGATGTGGCGTTGTCGGCCGCTGTCACGGAACGCGCCGATTTCGGTGTCTCCGGTTCGGGTAAGGTCAGGGCCAGCGGGACAGCTCAAAAGGTAAAGGCATCGCTCAGCGGATCGGGAAAAGTCCTTGCCTCCAACCTCGATACGGATAGTTGTGACATTCACATCTCCGGCTCTGGCGATGTAGAGATTAGCGTCAAGACTACCCTGGACGCGAATATCTCCGGAAGCGGAAGCGTGTCCTACAAGGGCAACCCCAGTCATGTCAACAGCCATTCCTC
>DATHFS010000140.1:0-2321 GCA_035317975.1 Cyclobacteriaceae bacterium
GCCAGTAAAAGAACCGTATATAGGGTTCTACGATAGTTGGGTCGCTTCATGAGGAATGCTAAGAATGTGTTAAAAATAAAGGAAAATGACCCAGAAATAAAATTGGGCGGGAACCTCAACTTACTACGAAAATATTCGTAAGAATACTTGGTCCGGTCAGAAAAGATTTATAACCTTGAATTACGAAGTCGTTCGTAAACGAATATGCCAGCCAGAAAAACACTATCCAAACCCACCGGAAAAGAGCTCGAAATCCTCCAGACTATTTGGAAAAAAGGCCCTTCCAGCGTCAAAGACGTCCATTTGGCATTGGGAGGAGATCCATCCAATGGCTATACCACGATCTTAAAGCTGATGCAAATCATGCACGAAAAAGGGCTGCTCACACGCCAAAAAGCCGGGAAGCTTCATCTCTACAAAGCCGTGACGTCCCGGGAGAATACCAACCGGCAACTGGTCCATAAAATGATTGAAACCGTCTTTCAGGGATCAGCGGCTCAGTTGGTCCTGAGCGCATTAGGCAATAACAAATCAAGCAAAGCAGAATTGGATGAGATCAGGAAGTACCTGAACAAACTGGAAGGAGGTCAATCATGAACATCGCTGACGTGCACCGTTGGATGGATATCCTGGGATGGACCCTCCTTCATTCCTTGTGGCAAGGACTCATCATTATGTTGCTTTTCTTATGGATCCGGCGGATTTTTCCATCGGCCGCACCTTCGGTTAAATATGCAATCAGTACGGGAGCTCTTCTTCTGACCCTGCTCGCCTTCGCAGGCACGTTCATTTGTTTAGTACCCGATACGTTTACGGATGTCCTGATTCGAAATGAAAGGTCAACGATGGAATGGACGGCATTTCCATCTGCCGGCTGGGGTATTAATCCGTCCGCCGGGTTGCAGGCGCTCACCCGGTGGGTCAACGATCATCTCCCTGTTCTGATCATCGGCTGGCTGACCGGCATGCTCGTTTTTGGTTTCCGGTTGGTCGTCACGTGGTCGCATACAATTCGGATGAGAATAGATGCAGAACGCATCGTTGGCTTCTGGGAAAACAAGCTTCAGGAATTGGCAAGGGATTTAGGCATCCGCCGGATCATTCTTCTCGCCGAATCCAGCCGGATAGATGCTCCCGTGCTCCTTGGTTATCTCAAACCCATCATCTTGGTGCCGGTCGGAATGATCAGCGGTCTGTCCCCCGATCAGGTTGAAACAATCTTGTTGCATGAACTGGCCCATATCCGGCGTCATGATTTTGCAATCAATTTTGCTCAATCGGTTATCGAAGTGATTTTATTTTTCAATCCTTTCATCTGGATCATCTCTTCCCACATCCGGTCCGATCGGGAACAATGTTGTGACGACATGGTCGTCAACGTAAAGAGCCCATTAATCTATGCACAGGCGTTGCACCACCTGGCGGCAGCCCAAACCCTGGGGACCTCTCTTTCGTTGGGAGTTGCCGGAACTAAAAACAAATTATTACAGCGGATTAAAAGAATTATGAAAACATCAGAAAAAAAAGAAGAAAGCCGCGGGAAAGTAATTCCTGCCTTGCTGGTGATGATGGCGTTGGCAGCGGCCTCGTGGTTATCCATCCAGGCCTATCTGCCGGAAGGAGGCGCCGGTTCAACCCTGGCATCGTCAAGCGTTTCACCCGTCCTCCAGGACACACTAAAGAAGGATTTGCAAGAGCAAAAATCCTCCACTTATTCACGCCAAACCATTACCACCTACGATGAGAAGGGCGAGCCTCATACTGAAATTATAGAAAAATCGGAAGGCGATGCCGATGTTGAACCGTTCGTCATAGCCCCCGATGTCAACTTTGACCTACCGATCCCGCCCATCGCACCCATCCCCGAGTTGGCAGAATTGGAAGCATTAAACTTTAACCTTTCTGCCCTGGATACGCTTCCCCTTGCCGGACTATGGCAAGAGGGACCCGACCGGATAGAATGGGAGAAGGAGTTCACAGAAAAATTCCGGGAACAGTTTTCTGATTTCTATGACAAGAACCGGCCTGAATTTGAAAAAATGATGAAAGAGCTGGGTGAGAACCTCAAAAAATTGCACGAAAATCTTGACCCCAACCTGGCTATGACATTCGACAGCAAACAACAATGGAAAATGCGCGAAATGGAGGAAAAATTACAACGCCTTGCACCCCCGCAGGAAGAAATGATGCGTGCACAGGAGGAACAGATGAAAAGAATGACTAAGGATATGCGCCGCCAGGAGGAAATGCTTGAATTCAAAATGAAGGAACAGGAAGGCCACCTGAAATCCCTGGAAAGGAAAATGAAATCTTTTGAAAAA
>DATHFS010000141.1:0-4299 GCA_035317975.1 Cyclobacteriaceae bacterium
GCCTGCGTGGATAGAAGCCAGAAAATTGTTCTGTTTTTTCTCCAGGACCTGATCATTGAATGAAACTCCCGGTGTGACCAGTTCGGTGACCCCTCGCTTTACAATTCCCTTGACAAATCGTGGATCTTCCAACTGATCACAAATGGCAACACGATGGCCGGCCCGAACCAGTTTAGGCAAATAGGTGTCGAGGGCATGATGAGGAAATCCCGCAAGTTCAATTTCAGAAGCGGAACCGTTGCCGCGCTTGGTTAAAACAATATCCAGCACCTTGCTGGCTTCAATGGCATCCTGTCCAAATGTTTCATAAAAATCGCCGACGCGGAAAAGCAGCAGCGCTCCGGGGTACTTTGTCTTAATGACATTGTACTGTTTCATTAACGGGGTGTCCATTGCATTGATTCCAGCCATGGAAAGCAAATATAGAGGCATTTCCCGCAGATCTCGCAGATTTTCGCTGATCCCGTCTGCGTAAATCCGCGAGATCTGCGGGAAATAAGCCGCGTAAATCTGCGAGATCTGCGGGAAACAGGCCGCGTCATCGTATCATTTTCGCGCCACTACAATCCACATCTTGTCCCCTTTTATCTTCTCGCGATCGACAAAAGGATCTTGCCGGAAAAGGATTTGAAACCCTGCTTTTTTCAAATCCTGGAGGGCGAACGGAAGACCAAGCTCATGCTTGCGCTCCTGTTCCTGGCGCAATAACGTTCGTCGTTCTTGAGCAATCGGTTCACAGATTACCAGGCGGCCACCGGGCTTGAGTGAAACCCAAATATGCTGCAGGATCTTGTCATGGTCTTTCATTTCATGGTAGGTATCAACGATCAGCACGGCGTCAAGCACGCCGGCAGGAAGGCGAGGGTCATCGAAATGACCTTTCACCGTTATGACATTCGTTAGTTTTCGCGTCTCCAGGTGGCCCTTAAGTTTATCAAGTTTAGATTGATCAACATCTACCGCATACACGGTACCGGCAGGTCCGACCAGGCTGGAAAGCTTGACCGTCATGTACCCTTCATGACACCCGACATCGGCGACGCGGTTGCCGGCTTTGCACCCGAGCTGCTTCAGAATAGCTTCCGCCTTTTGCCATGAATCACGGCCTGCCCAGGCGCTCTCCGAATAAACATTTTTCCAGGGGTCCTGCGAGAAGGCTTGAATAGCTAATAAAAGGAGAATGGGCAAAAAAGAGACTCTCATCAACGGTACAACGGGATTTTATTTCGCTGGTTTCAATCCGGCAACGCATGTCTCACCTTTCCAACTCTTACTTTCGCCCTATGAAGAAACTTAAACTTGAAGAATTGAGGAGAATTTCCGTTGACGCATTTAAAGAAGCAGAGAAGATTCCGGTTTGCATTGTTTTGGATAACATCCGCAGTTTGCACAATGTCGGCTCGGCCTTTCGTACAGCCGATGCATTCCGGATTGAAAAAATCTATCTCACGGGCATCACCGGCGTTCCTCCCCATCGCGAAATACAAAAAACAGCTCTTGGGGCAACGGAATCGGTAGCCTGGGAATATGCTGAAAATCCGGCGGCAACGGTGAGCAAATTAAAGGCTCAAGGCTACCGGATTGTCGTAATCGAGCAAACAACGGAAAGCATGCCCCTTCAACAATTTACCCCTGAGCCTACTTTACGCTATTGCCTCGTTTTTGGAAATGAGATCCATGGCGTGAGCGAAGCCGTGATCGCAGAGGCCGATCAGGCACTGGAAATCCCTCAAGCCGGCACCAAGCATTCGCTGAATATATCAGTTTGCCTGGGGATTGTCGTGTGGGAGGTATTTAAAAAAAGGATGCTGGATTAGTGTTAATCTGAGGAGGGATTTTGTAGTCACTTACATTCGAGCTAATTTTAAGACACTAACCGTCCATCCGATGAAAGTATACCTGTTGTTGTCACTGTTTGTTGGCTTTTTGCCCGGGCTTGCCAATGCTCAAAAAGGCATGGTCGAAAGTTGTACGTTGTCTTCTCCCGTCGTCGTGGACGGCAATCTGGAGGAATGGCAATCCGAATGGATGATTGACCCAAAAGGGAAGTTTCTTTACAATATCTGCAACGATGCCGACAATCTCTACCTGCGGCTGAAGATCTCGGACGAACTGACCCAACGTAAGATTGGACTCTTTGGACTCAGCATTTTTTTGAACGCAAAAGGAAAAAAGATTGGTAAAGTCGGCTTTCGGTATCCCATGGCAAAAGATCTTGAAGAATTGAAAAAAGAAACCCCTACCGGGCAATTGAGCAAGGCACAGGTGGAAGAACTCAAAATGGGACTGATCAAAGATGCCGAAGTGTTGGAACTCCTCGGTCTGTCAAAAGAACCTATCGTGTCGCCCCGATTGGGATTAATGAACGGACTCCAGGTGTATATCAAAGGCGACGACAAGGGTGATTTCGCATATGAGGCAAAAATTCCCTTCAAAGCTTTCCGCATCGATAAGGCTGCGGTAAAAGTCTTAGGGGTTGCCTTCGTCACAGGCAAGATGCCTCCTCCAAAAGCCCAAAATACTACACCCGCCGGTGGTGGTGCCGGAAATATGGGTTATGCCAGGAGAGGGTATGGAATGGGAGGAATGGGAGGCGGGGGCTATGGAGGCACAGGCTATTCACAACCGAGCTATAGTGAATGGAATTCCTCAACCTACATGTCGGTTGGGGTAAAATTGAAATAGACAGACTGGATCTTTTTCTCAAAATCATCAACTTGACTATTGACGCTGAACCCTGATCGTTACGCACAGCGTGGCGTCTCCGCCTCCAAGGAAGATGTTCACGACGCAATCAGCAAACTTGACAAAGGTTTGTTCCCGAAGGCTTTCTGTAAAATTGTTCCGGATCACCTGGCGAATGATCCCGCCTACTGTACCATCATGCATGCCGATGGAGCGGGAACAAAATCGTCACTGGCATACGTCTATTGGAAAGAAACGGGAGATCTTTCGGTATGGAAAGGCATTGCGCAAGATGCGATCGTCATGAACGTGGATGATCTCCTTTGTGTAGGCGCTACAGATCACATTGCGTTGTCCTCTACGATCGGAAGAAACAAAAATCACATTCCAGGCGAAGTGATTTCAGCTATCATCAATGGCACTGAAGAAGTATTGGAAATGCTTCGTCATCATGGTATGGGTATCTTCAGTACAGGAGGTGAAACGGCCGATGTTGGCGATCTGGTCCGCACGATCCTGGTCGACAGCACCGTGGCTGTCCGGATGAAACGGGACGAAGTAATTTCTAACGACCGCATCAGGGCCGGCGACGTCATTGTAGGCTTAGCCTCGTCCGGCAAAGCAGTCTACGAAGATGCGTACAACGGTGGCATGGGTAGTAACGGCCTTACGTCCGCCCGGCACGATGTGTTTCACAACGCATATGCCGCCCAATATCCCGAGTCCTATGATAAAAACGTCCCTGCCGATCTGGTCTATACTGGTCAATATAAAGTGACCGATACGATTCCCGGGGTCGACGTCAATATTGGCAAATTGGTGCTGTCCCCAACGCGGACATACGCTCCCATCCTCATCGAGGTTTTTAAAACCTTACGGCATCAGATCCATGGACTGGTTCATTGCAGCGGTGGAGCGCAGACAAAGATCCTTCATTTCATCGATAACGTTAACGTGGTCAAAGACCAACTTTTCGATGTGCCTCCCCTGTTTAAGCTGATTCAGGAACAATCCGGCACCGGGTGGCAGGAAATGTTCAAAGTCTTCAACATGGGCCACCGCATGGAAGTGTACCTGGAAGAAAAGTATGCCGACCAGGTAATCGCCATTTCAAAGAGTTTTGATGTTGATGCGAAAGTGATTGGAAGGGTTGAACCCTCGGATAAAAGGAAGGTGACAGTAAAGTTCGGGAACAAGGAATATGTCTATTGATTCATGAACATCCTGGAACTGTGTATTGCCCCCGCCCTTGGCGGACTTGAGCTTTACTTCCACCGATGCTGCGTTGAACTTCAAAAAAGAGGTCACACTATTGTGAGCGTCAGATTACCCGGGAGCCGGCTGGAAGCCCTGGGAAAGAAAGATGGAATCCCTACTCGTTCAATGTTGCGGGGAAACAAATTCTTCCCCTGGAGGCACGCCCGTCAGCTGTCCCGCATTATCGCCGAGCATCGGATTGATGTGGTCCATGTTCACCACAAAGATGATCTGCCACTGGCGGCACTTACCAGTCGAAAAGGTCGTTTACCTGTGCTCTTGGTAAGTGCCGCCAGTGGCAGATCATCTTTGTGGTGAACATGGACCACATCAATCCGATGCTCGGCGATAATGCGG
>DATHFS010000142.1:0-2680 GCA_035317975.1 Cyclobacteriaceae bacterium
CTTGTATTCGACGCCGGGTGAGCTAAGGCGATGCTTATAGCGCACGTCTACCTTGCCCAGGCTCGCAAAATGAAATCCTATTCCCACCAAAGAGTTCCAATAGAGTTTATCATTATTATACAGAACGTTCTTCATATCGTACACCCCGTAGCGGCTATACAGGGAGGGGTCCTTGTCGGCGCCGTTGAAACTGGTTTGCAAATGATACGGGAACACGGGTTCTGCCCCTGCAAAAACAGAATAACGCACGATGGTTGAAGAGGCAAATTGATACCCCATGTAAACAGGCGCTTCCAACTGAAAATACAGCGTTTTGAAGGAGACCTTTTCGTCCTTCGTTGGCGAAAGCGGATACTTCACCGTGTAATCGTAGGTATTTAATTCGTAGGAAGGTTCAATAGCAAAATACACTTTCTTATAATCAAGCTGCACAATGGTGCCGATAACGAAGGATTGGCCTGCAGAAAAGAACTTCCAGCGGTTGTCATTCACCTTGTAGTAATTAAATGACCCCTGCGGTATGATTTCATCACTGGCCACCCCGACTTGTTTCAAAATCAGATATTGGAACGTCATCCCCACATTCAGGTGCTGTGCAAATACAGGCACGGTCAAAATAAAGAAAAGAATTACCAATAGTCTTATTCTCATTTTTCAACCCGGGTAAATACAGGAATAATAGCCAGGATCTCCCCGACATTGGTATAAGGCGAGTCAGCGTACGGATGCGGACCAAAGAACGATGTAAAGCCGGTCGTTTCACCACAGGCAAAGATCGATATCTTCTTTAGTTCGAATCCCACACAGACACGCGAGGCAAGACCTTTGCGACCATTGCCGTAGGCGTAGATGGCGTCTATTTTTCCTGTGAGCGGCATAAATGTTTTGAACCTTATCCACAGGGAGGCGTATACCTTGTCGATCTGTTTTGGATAATATTCATATCCAAACGCCGTGTAAAATCCCTTCAACTTCAGACCCGTTAAGGATTTATCGGCTGACTTACTTTCCCATATTCTGACTTGCGTACCCAGCGCAATGGCGTACGTACTTCTCCCTCCTATTCCAAGCGGATCAACGGTCAGAACAGGAGACACATAAAAGGAATAAAAGAGTCCGCGATGAGGGCTAAAGGAGTTGCGGTTATATTTTGTAAAGCCTTTTTCATCCCCTGTGCGATTATCCTGGCCGGACGCCTGAAAAGAGCCAACCAGCAACACCAGGGTCAAAACCAAAAACGGCCTACAGTACAGCGACTGGCAAACAGAGGTCAGATGGCGCTTCACGGCTTGTACAATTGGATCTTGGGATCGGACTTAAATGCTTTAGGATCGACCCCAAATTTTCAATAATTTAGGCAAAATCCGGCAACGATTTATACAAAATCCGACCGGCACGATGGAAACATTTGGAAATGATTTAGCGCTTTTTGAATTTATAAGGCAAAGCTTATATGTCGCTGCGGTATGCGATATCCTGGATGAACTTGGCTACCGCCACCAGGCGATGCATCAGCGTTTGAGACCCCTTTTGCCTGATAGGAAGAATTGCGGATTTATCGGAAGGGCAAGAACATTTGAATGGAAAGAAGTTGACTACGTGGATGAAGCAAATCCATATGGAATGGAGATTGAAGCAATGGATTCCCTTAACAAAGGAGATGTAGTGGTGCACTCCACCGACTATCATGGGACCAATGCGCCCTGGGGTGAACTCATGTCAACGATTGCCAAGCGCAACGGAGTGGCCGGTTGTGTTGTCGACAGCCAGGTACGGGATTGCATTAAGATTATTGAAATGAATTTTCCCGTGTACTATGCCGGAATAAGGCCATTGGATTCGAAGGGTCGAGGCCTGATGATCGCCTATGATGTGCCTGTCCACTGTGGTGACGTATTGGTGAATCCCGGTGATCTGATTTATGCCGATTTTGATGGCATTGTTGTCTTACCAAGAATGATAGAGAATGAAGTGATTCAAAAAGCGAAAGAAAAAGTTCATGCTGAAAACCTATCGAGGAATGAACTCCTTGCCGGAAAAACGCTCCGGGAAGTTTATGACAAATACAAAGCCTTATAAACCATAGTGATGAAATTACAAAATCGTTCTGTTGTCGTAACCGGTTCGGGTTCGGGAATAGGAAGGGCTTGCGCGCTGGAGTTTGCTAAACAAGGCGCCCAGGTTGTTGTGGCAGGGATCGACCTGGATGCAGCAGAAGAAACCGTAAAGCAAATACAAGCAGCAGGCGGAAAGGCTTTTGCCTGCCTGGCCGATGTCTCGAAACCGGATTCCGTAGCCGCCCTGGTTAATACAACCATTAAGACCTATGGAAAGATTAATACATTGGTGAATAACGCTGCTATCCAGGTAAACAAAACCGTTGCCGACACGACGTTTGAAGAATGGAACGCCCAAATGGCAGTCAACGTAGGCGGCGTTTTTCTTTGTTCCAAACTATTTCTCCCGTATTTAATACGTACCAAAGGCAGCATTGTAAACATGTCCTCGGTGAATGCCTATTTTGTCGAGCCTTCCTGTGCCGGATACTGTGCAACGAAAGCGGCCATCATCGGCTTAACAAAAGCGATGGCCATCGACCATGGGCATGAGGGTGTCCGGGTCAATTGCATTTGTCCCGGTTATATTAACAGCGGTTTGGCGGAGGGATATTTTCGAAGCC
>DATHFS010000143.1:0-2644 GCA_035317975.1 Cyclobacteriaceae bacterium
ATAAATTGTCGATTCGCCTACAATGACTGAAAACCGGTCTTGTGCTCCACCCCGAAGCAATTGGTTGAATTCGCTGAGTTTTCCACGTTTGCGTTCGTACCCCATCCAGATCTTATCCCTGGCATTCCATTGCCGGGGCCGGTGAAAAAGAAAAAAGGTATCGTTTTGTGCGCGCCCGTATTTCTGATTGAGTTCTTCAATGCGTTTTTGTACCAGGTCAATCAGGGCCTGATCTTCGGGCATGTGTTGGTGGTCCGCGTCTTTAAAGTCGGTTAAGAGTGCAAAGTGAAGTTGCGGATCGCGATTAGAAAGAAAATGGACTTCAAGATCTTCGATCAGTTTCTCCGCCTGCCGGGGGGTCACGATCATCGTCGGCACCACAACCATCGTTTGGTATTCCCCGGGAATGCCGGTGGAGAAATCCATCTTTGGAAGGGGCGATGGTTTTACCCACAAGGTGGCTAACCAATTGACCAGGGCAAAAGCAAAATGACTTGCCCCCAGCAAGGACAAGATTGTTACCGCCGCCAGCAGATAGGATTGAACGCCGTCGCTATATGCCTTTACAAACAAACCGGTTGCAACCCCGAGTGTTATCAATAGCGCCGCCACCACGTAAATCCCGTACGCATTCCGGCTCACCATTTCCCGCACGCTTTGCAAGGTGGATAATCGAATGTCAGCTAATTTCTTGGTGAGGGTAACACCTTCACCCAACAAGTAATATCCAACATGTGCTTTTCGTTTGTCAAGGTTATCTTTTATAAAACTTTCACTCGCAAGGTTGAGTGCAATCCGGGCTACCTCATTCTCTTGTATCCTACTTTGCTTGGCAATCCCCTCGACCAGGTGCCGGTAATGATCCCGTGTATAAAAATCCATGGCAGCATAAATGCCGGATTGGTCTTCCCGCAGGGTTTGTTCTACCACACTCATGGCCTCGACAAATTCACGCCAATCTGTTTTTGACAAGAACCGCAAACTGTTGATGCTGTTGCTCATCGAAACCTGGTCGGCCGTCTGCTTCTGATTTTCCGCGAGTACAAGGGAATTAATGGTAAACCCGGCTTCCGACAACTGCTGTTCAATCCAGGTGAGTACCAAGGTCAGGTTCGGACCCTTCCACTGCAGTTTGCGGGTAAGCTCGGCAACGAATGCGCTGACCAGGGGTGGCGCTGACCGGGCCATATCGGCGATCACCAACACCAGGTCCTTGGGATTTTTCTCAGCCGTTTCAATGATCAGATCAGCCCAATGATGAGCGAGGTCTGCATCGATCCTGTCTATGCCAATACTGGCTGCCACGCGCCGGAGATTTTCCAGCAAGGCCAGTCGCAACATAATGGGAATGGCCCACAATTCACCCAGGGTAAGGGGTCTTACTTTCTGATAGGCTTCAATGAACGCTGTTAATCGTTGCATATCCACATGGCCATCGCTATGGGATATGATTTGAATGGCAATATCATATACGCGGGGAAATCCAGTAGATGGACCGCTGCGAAGCTTGGGCAATCCTTTGCTGTATCCCTTGGGTAAATAGCGCTTCCCGGTGCGAATCTGTTCTTCGATCAGATAGAAGTTATCCAGCAGCCATTCGCCGGCAGGCATCACCGGTGTTTTTTCCCTTACGGCGGTTTGCAGAAGGGCCGTGGCGCGGAACAATATTTCCTCGTTCTCGGCCAGCCGTTTTAGCAATTTTTCCGGCGTCTGCTTGTTGCTTAATTGATGTGAATGTGCAAGAAGCCCGGCATGGTGCTCCATCTGCTCGATCGTGAATAGCGCTGCCCGCAAGGGAGGCTTTTCATTTACATCCTTTCGGGTGAAATCTTTTTGAAAGTATTGACGTAAAGGGGATAATAACTCACCAAGGGTGTTTGTCTTCACCTTCATAAAACTGCGCTGTTTCTTATGATTCTATAGACGTCGTGACGGCTACCTTTTTGCCTTCAATAGCCCCCAGATCCCTGAATTGCATAAAAAATCATACCATGAAGCCCCTTTCCGGGGATCATGAGGGGAGGTCAAGGGCAACCCATGCTTGTTTAGCGGGTTTTGCCAAAGGAATTCATGTTTCCAGCGAGAAATTAAAGCAGTTTTGTATGGATAATATGACGGCCTTCCCTGAAATTCCTGATGATAGAAAGGGACGCCTTCAAGCCTGCCTCCTGATTATGATCAAAAACCGTTCCCTGCTTTTTTACCTAAGGACGGTGGGGTAGGAACTAAAAAGAGTAGAAATCAATGAGCCGGTGTGTGGAGAACCTTCCGCACAGTCGTGGAATTGGCAGGAGCGTAAATTATTTTAGCGAATAAGGATTCCGGGTTTTATTTACCCTGAGATTCCCTGCGTGCAGATGAGAATTGTATTTGGTTTTTTGATTTTCCGGTTTCTTATGGTGGAATTTTGCGGCACCAAAAAAGAGCGATCCAAAAATCATACAGCCAAGGATAATTAATAAAACGATTAACAAGTCCATAGTCGTATTGGTTTGTTGACAGGAAGGAGTTCTTAAAAACCGTTCCAGCCGTTGGACCCTTTACTACATGCAATTTTGGCCCCCCGGGAGCATAAAATCGGCTTACCTGTGGAGAATTTTCCGCAAATCCACACGTTATTTATATGGAAATAAATCCACCACAT
>DATHFS010000144.1:0-2647 GCA_035317975.1 Cyclobacteriaceae bacterium
AAAAGGCTATTCGAAGGTTGCGGCATACGTCGAGAAGCAAAGCCCTAAAGCCTTACTTGGGTTAAGAATGTTTCATTTTGCATTAAATTCGGGGTCTCAGATAGTGAGACCTTTTTTGTGTCACAATTTGTTAATAGAGTATGGCATCAGAAAAGCATAAAGTTTTAATCATAGGTTCAGGCCCGGCCGGGTACACGGCAGCGATTTACGCCGCACGCGCCGGCCTCAAGCCCGTCCTCTTTACCGGTGGTCAGCCGGGGGGTCAGCTAACGACTACCCACGACGTGGAGAACTTTCCGGGTTATCCTGACGGAATCAATGGACCGCAGATGATGGTCGATTTGCAAAAACAAGCAGAGCGGTTTGGGACAAAGGTAAATTTCGGTGTAGTGACCTCGGTTGATTTTTCCGGTTATCCCCTGAAAGTTATAGTGGATGAAAAGAACGAAATGGAAGCAGAGTCGGTCATCATTGCCACAGGCGCTACCGCAAAGTATTTAGGCATTCCATCGGAAGAAAAGTTTGCCAACCGCGGTGTCTCGGCCTGCGCCGTTTGTGATGGCTATTTTTACAGAGGCATGGAAGTAGCGGTTGTTGGGGCTGGTGATTCGGCAGCGGAAGAAGCCACGTACCTCGCGAACCTGTGTACGAAAGTTCATCTCATTGTGAGAAAAGAGGAAATGCGCGCTTCCAAAATCATGCAAAACAGGGTGCTCAACAATGCCCTCATCGAAGTGCATTGGAACACGGAGACGGAAGAAATTCTGGGCGATGATTCCGGTGTTACCGGCGTACGCGTGATTAACAACAAGACGGGGGAGAAGAAGAAGCTGAAAATCCAAGGATTCTTTTTAGCGATTGGTCATAAGCCCAACACGGATATTTTCAAACGGGAGATCGATATGGATGAGGCCGGCTATATCAAGGTAGTCCCGGGCACAACCAAGACTAATATTGAAGGCGTATTTGCTGTGGGCGACGTAGCGGACAGGGTTTACCGCCAGGCGGTCACCGCTGCGGGTACAGGCTGCATGGGGGCTCTGGATGCTGAGAAATTCCTTCAGATGAAGGAAGCAGAATTGGCCCACGCTTAAAATGAAACTGGATATACTCGTACTGGCGGCTCACCCCGATGACGCAGAGTTAGGCTGCGCCGGAACCATCCTAAAACAGATTTCTTTGGGCCATAAGGTCGGTATTGTGGACCTTACAAAAGGTGAATTGGGGACCCGCGGTACGCCAAAGATCCGGGAACAGGAGGCATCACATGCAGCCCGTCTTTTGGGGGTCTCCGCCCGGGAAAACCTCAATTTGGCAGACGGGTTCTTTGAGAACGACAAGCCTAATCAAATGGCCGTCATTCAGGCCATCCGAAAGTATCAACCTGAGATTGTCCTGGCAAATGCTACCTATGACCGCCATTCCGATCATGGCAGGGCAGCGCTGCTCGCTCATGAAGCCTGTTTCCTTTCAGGTTTAACCAAAATTGAAACGATAGAGAACGGAAAATCCCAATCTGCCTGGCGGCCGAGGGTCATGTATCATTACGTCCAAAGTCAATTGATGCTGCCCGACCTGATTGTTGATATTTCCGACTTCTGGGAACAGAAAATGGAAGCCGTCCGTGCATATAAATCGCAGTTCTACGATCCCACAAGCAAAGAGCCAGAGTCGTATGTATCCAATCCCAATTTTTTGAGAATGGTGGAAGCCCGGGCAATTGAATTCGGGCATGCTATTGGGGTAAGGTATGGAGAGGGATATACAGTGAGAAGGCCGATGGGGGTGAAGAACTTGTTCGACTTTAGTTGAGGGATTGGTGTATGGGCCTGGTGGATCTTACCAGGTTTTACCCCATAATAACTTGACCCATACGCACGAACTAAAATAGGAATGTCATACCGGGCACGCTCGAGATATACTATGAAAGATAAGTGATATTTGACCCGGTACCCCAGAGTCCCTCGGGGTGACGGTCGCACAAGTGCATTTCATAGCTTCTTCTGCACCTTGATTACATCGGGATCCCGGGTCAGGGATAACGCAACTTTTCATAGGCCAGCTTTGGCCGTGCCCGGGATGACATTTCATTGATAGGGGGTCGCTTAATTCAGTTCACTCCTCCCTACCAAACGCTAAGACCCAACCCCTACGTTACGGTGCCAACCTATTTATCCTCCACTCACCCTCAATCCGCGTGTAAACAATTCGATCATGCAGCCGATTAAGTCGTCCCTGCCAAAACTCTATCTCAAGCGGCTCCACCCCATACCCTCCCCATTGATGCGGTTTGGGCAGAACATCCTTTCCTTCAAAACGCTTTTCAATTTCTTTCACACGTTCCTCCAGAATAGTTCGGTCGCGGATGAGAGAACTTTGGGGTGAGGCCCAGGCACTCACCTGGCTGGCGCGGGGTCTGCTTTGGAAATAGTTTTCCGATGTAGCGACATCCAGTCGTTGAGCGACCCCTTCAATCCGTATTTGCCGCTCCAGGTCCGGCCAGAAAAAATTCAATGCGCAAGCCGGATTCTTTTCCAATTCTTTCCCTTTTTGACTTTGGTAATTCGTGTAGAACATGAATTTACCATCCGCTATGCCCTTTAGCAAAACAATCCGCGAAGAAGGCCTTCCGTCTTCCGAAATCGTT
>DATHFS010000145.1:0-3786 GCA_035317975.1 Cyclobacteriaceae bacterium
AACATTTTACCTGATAATTGGAACAATTGTTCCGCCGCCATCTCCGCCTTTAGGCTTTATCACTTCTTCGGTACAGGAGTAGAAGGACAGGCTAACGGCAAGGGCTAACAGCACAGCATAAATAAATTTTTTCATGGTGGGTAGAGTTTAGATTGTTTTGGTTTTTTTTATACTTTACTTGTAGGACAAATATGGTAAGTCGTACTTTACTTGTTCATGTAATAAATCCTCAAAAATTACGCGTGTACCATTCTTTTTTTAAACCCTTGAAATTGAAGACCTGCTTGGTTCTTACGTTGGTGCTGGTCAGTCTCGTGAGCTTGGCTCAGAACGATCGAAAAATTGACTCGTTGAAGTCCCAACTGGTCAAACGAAACGGGCTGGACCGGTTTGATGTTTTATATGAACTTGTGTTTGAGTACTTGGGAAGGGAAGATCTTCAAGAGTGCTTGTCGTACACGAAGGAAGCAAATCAGATTGCCTACCAATTTGGAGATAGTCTTCGCATTGTGAAAAGCGGTAGGGTAAAGGGGATGATTCTGCAGCGACTCGACAGGGGTGGGGACGCTATCATTGAATTCCAAAAAGTCCTGCCGATTTCAAAGCGAAACAGCTTTGTTAAGGAATATGAATCATCTCTCAATGCTCTGGCTGTTTCTTACTCCTATCAGGCAAATTATGACAAGGCCCTGCAATTTCATTTTGAATGCCTTGTATTGCTTGAGAAAGAAGGGAATTCAGAAGACATAGCGGTCACTCTCAACAATATTGGTTTCGTGTATTACAAACTTAATAATTATGAAAAAGCGTTGGAGTATTACAAACGTATCCTGGACCAATCCTATCAAATTAATTTCAAAGATGTTTTGTTTATCAATATTGGGTTATGCTACAATGATTTAAATGATTTTTCGACCGCCAGGAAGTTTATCGACGACGGATTGAAGTTTTGCGCCCCAAACTGTAAAGACAAAACGACAATACAAGGAAAATTCGGCTTGGGCGTTTCACTTTTTTATTTGGATAAGCCAAAGGAGGCGGAAGAGAATTTTCTGGTTTCATACGAGTTAGCAAAAAAGCAAAAGGACAAACGATTCCAGATTGAAAACCTGATTTACCTTGCGAGAATTAACAATGCCATGGATCACTATGAAGCGGCCAAGAATTTTCTTCTGGAGGCAGAGTCTGTTGCCGATAAGACCGAATACAATGTTCTGCTGATTAACATCTATAGACAATATTCCGAGTTGTATACTAGAACGAAGGACTATGAAAACGCGGCAATTTACCAGCGAAAATACATTACGTTAAAAGATAGCATATATAGCGAGGAGTTGATGAAGAACCTCACCAAAGTCCAGACGAACTTCGAAGAACGCGAGAACAGAAAAACCATTGCTGAAAAAGATGCGGTACTCGCACTCAAAGAAGAAACACTAAAACGACAAAGTGCTGAAAATCGATTTTACATTGTCATAGCGATCATGGTCTTTGCACTGGCTGCTCTTATGCTGGTGCTATTCCGTCTCACGCGCCGCGCCAACGAACGGCTGGAATCGCGGGTGGATGAACGGACCAAAGAACTTAATGATTCCAATGACGCGCTGAAGAAAGTCAACGGCGAAATGGACAATTTTATCTATAAGACTTCTCACGATATACGCGGGCCGCTGGCAAGCTTGAAAGGGATATGCAATGTGGCCATCATGGACGTCAACGATACCACTGCACTGGGCTATCTGAAGAAACTGGACAACACAGCTGAAAAACTCAACCTGATCCTCACGCGCCTGCTGATCATCAACCAGGTGAACCATGCCGTGCTGGCCGCCAACGTGATCAACTTCGAGGAGGTCATCGAAGATATCCTCTTCATCGAACGCAAAAAAGGGATCCCCAAACGGATGACCATCACATACGAAGTGGCCAAGGGTGTGGTGATGAAGTCGGACAGGGAAATGCTGCGCATCGTGATGGAGAACCTCATCGACAACAGCATCAAATTCTATAATGAATCGGATAGGATAGACCCGTTCGTGAAGATCCATATTACAGCCATGGCCCGGTACGTCATCATCACCGTGACCGACAACGGCGTGGGCATCAACGACGAAACCAAAGAAAAGATCTTCCAGATGTTTGTCCGGGCCTCCGAACGCTCGGAAACCGGTGGGATCGGATTGTACCTGGCCAAACTGGCAACCGGCAGACTGGAAGGTACCATCGACTTTAGTACCACGCCTGAAAAGTTCACCGAATTTACCGTCAGGCTTCCGCTGGATCTGGGACCTGTTCTGGAATTCCGCAGCGAACAAGAGCGGATCCTTGAGTTTGAAAAACGCAAGCTGGATGAGAAACGAAAAGGGGCCGCAGTCTCTTGAGCTGAAATTGTAGATTTACGCTGAATTGATGCTGCGTAAAATGTGCGCGCGGCGTTCTCTCCTTTAGGCCTGACCACCGAATCCATAAGCGTACGAGAGGGTGAGCTGCAGAAATAGAAGACTTAATTTTCCAACCTTCGATTTTGTTAGAGGAATTTCGCAGATTTGCGCCAATTAATTCTGCGTAAATCTGCGCGATCTGCGGGAAAAAAACACTATGAATAAGCAGGACTTCAAACGATATACCGTCACCGCCGCCTTACCCTATGCCAATGGCCCAAAACATATTGGGCACCTGGCGGGGGCATACATTCCGTCGGATGTTTATGTGCGGTATCTCCGGCTGAATAACAAGGATGTTATTTTTGTGTGCGGCAGTGATGAGCATGGTACGGCCATCCCGAATCAGGCGCTGAAAGAAAATACGACATCACAGGCGATCATCGATAAATACCATTCCCTGATCCGGGATTGCCTGAGTGGAATGGGGATTTCTTTTGATATCTACCACCGCACCAGCGATCCGCTCCATCATCAAACGTCCCAGGAGTTTTTTTTGGAAATCTTCAACAAGGGCCTTTTAACGGAAGAGACCTCGGAGCAATATTATGATGAGGAAGCCAAGGTCTTCCTCGCCGACCGCTATATTGTCGGGACGTGTCCGAATTGCGGTCACCCGAATGCCTATGGCGATCAATGTGAAAAGTGCGGCTCGTCCCTGAGTCCCCGCGAATTGATCAACCCCCGGTCGACCCTGAGTGGAAATCTGCCCGTGCTCAAACCGACATTGCATTGGTACCTGCCCTTACAGGATTATGAAGGCTGGCTGCGTTCGTGGATACTGGAATCGCATAAGGACGATTGGAAGGTGAACGTATACGGGCAGTGCAAGTCGTGGATCGACGGCGGACTGCAACCCCGCGCGATGACACGCGATCTGGACTGGGGCATCAAAGTACCGCTGCCCAATGCCGAAGGAAAGGTTTTGTATGTGTGGTTTGATGCACCCATCGGCTACATCTCCGCAACGCGGGCGCTGTTTGATGAACTGAGCAAATCAAAAAGGAACTATGCCACCCCGCAGCGGAATTTCGGAAAGGTGAAGGCAGACGACTGGAGGGTATACTGGGAGGACCCGGGGACAAAGCTGGTGCACTTTGTGGGGAAGGACAACATTGTATTTCACTGCATCATTTTCCCCGCCATGCTTCACGCGGCCGGCCATTACATCCTTCCGGATAATGTCCCCGCCAACGAGTTCCTGAACCTGGAGGGCGATAAGATGTCGACCAGCCGGGGATGGTCGATTGAAATGCACGAATACCTGGAAGATTTTCCCGACAAGCCGGATGTGCTGCGCTATACGCTGCTCACCAACTTGCCAGAGACGAAAGACAGCGAGTTT
>DATHFS010000146.1:0-3402 GCA_035317975.1 Cyclobacteriaceae bacterium
TAGTGATGGTTCTGACATTTTGAATATGCCATTGAACAAGGCTTTTCCAAGGGGTATCTTTGTGGCCATGTCGAGCGATAGAACTTTTCAATTTTACCGTTTGGAGGACCTTATTGGAGAAAAAATCTTGGCGGAAAAGTAATCTAGTGCCGTTCCAACTAATTGATCCTACATCTCTCGCCGTGCACGCCGTGGTCCGCCGTGCCTGCCTGCCGGCAGGTTCGTTGTGGCCTTTTGCGTTGCAAGGTCACGGCGGGCACGGCGAACCACGGCGAACCTGCCTACCGGCAGGCAGGCACGGCAGGCTCCAATTCAAAACACTCATTCGTATAGATAGATAGTTGGAGGTGCGCTTGGGACATCAGCGAAGGACGATGCGCGAGCCTTAGACGGGGAACGTATCGTCCCCGTCGGGAGACGATACTTGACCGCTAGAATAGTCCAGTCGTCATGGTTCACACCACCGATCACCAGTTTGTTATTCCGACCGAAGGCTGTTCACCGGGTTAGCGATCGCTGCTTTTATACTGTGAAAACTCACGGTGACCAACGTAATTGCCAACACTCCACCTCCTGCATAAACAAATAGCAGCGGATTTATATCAGTGTGATAGGTATAGGTCACCAGCCATCGATGTAAATAATAGTATGCAATCGGTATCGCCATCACGAATGAAATCAATACCAGGCCAATGAATTCTTTTGACAATAAACTCCATATATTAAGTAGAGATGCGCCAATGACTTTTCGTACTCCGATCTCTTTTGTTTTTTGTTCGGCTACGAATGATGATAAGCCAAACAAACCGAGACATGAAATGAATATGGCCAATGTTGCAAACAAGGTGACCAACTTCCCTATTCGTTGTTCTGCTTTAAACTTACTGCCGTATTCTTCATCTACAAAACCATAGTCGAAAGGAGCAGAGGGTACAAGCTTGCGTTGTATCGATTCGATTTTCGCTAACGCATCTAATACACTCCTCCCGGAATTAAGTTTGATCAGCATCTCTCCCAGATTATCCGGATTTTTTTTCTCCAGCCAATAGAAGCCTGCGCTCACCGGTTCGTACGGGCTTACCGCCACCACATCCTCCACCACTCCAATGATTTGCCGCTGTTGATCGCCCGACCCCGGCGTAATAAACTCACCGACCGGATTCTCCAGACCCATGTAGGTAGCTGCAGCTTTATTGATAATCACAGCGTCCGCATCCGTGCCAAAGTCCCTGGAGAAATCCCTGCCTTGCAGTACCTTCCATTGAATCGTTTTGCCGTACTCTTCATCAACCCACGTCACGGTAAAGTTCGATTCTGCTTCGGGATTTTTACCTTTCCACGTAAACCCTCCCCAGTTATCCCAGATGGCGGTAACAGGGCTGCTCGCAAATCCCACGTCACTTGCCAACCCACTGGCAAGGATCTCGTCCTTCATTGCCAATTTGTTCTTGTTGAAATCAGAGTCGCTTATAGAAATCCGGATCAACCCTTCCTTGTCATACCCCACAGGCCGATCCTGGGCAAATTGAATTTGTTGATAGACGATCACCGTTCCGATAATCAAAACCACGGAAACAGTAACTTGAATAACGACCAGAATTTTGCGGGGCAAAGCCGCCTGTCTTCCCAACCTGACCGTACCTTTCAGGACTTTGACCGGCTGGAATGAGGAAAGATAAAAAGCAGGATAGAGTCCTGACACGAATGAGGTTAGTAGTAAAAAAGCAACGCTCGCTATCCAGAAATAGATGTTCGCAAATGGCAATCTGATGCTTTTGTCCGCCATGGCATTGAAGGACGAAAGCGATACAGAAACCAACAGCAGCGCAATTACCAGTGCCAGGAGAACCACCAAAAACGATTCACTCAAAAATTGATTGACCAACTGCGATTTCATAGAGCCAATCGCCTTTCTGATGCCCACTTCTTTCGCTCGTTTTTCACTGCGTGCCGTGCTCAAATTCATGAAATTGATGCACGCCAGCAGCAATACAAATACCAGTCTTTCATCGGGTACAGCCAAACAACGGTTTTGTATTTTTTTGAATACTGTGCAACATCGTCAGGCGTATCGTTCAAATACAAATCAGCATTAGCGGCATTGGCCTGTTCAATAGATACGTTGTCCGCTGTTTGCACAAAAATCCGGCATGCGGTGTTGCCCCAGTTATTTTCATTGGCTTTGAGTCCCTCGTGGTTGGCTTTCAGCCCTTCAAAATTTCCAAAAAACTGTATGGGACCAAAGAGGGAATTGGGAGCAACGTCCGCATATACGCCCGTCACCGTGAGGTCCATGTTCGCATTCAATTTTACGAATTGATTGATGGGGTCGTTGTCGCCAAAAAGCGCTTTTGCTGTGGATCCTGAAATAATGATCGCTTGCGGGTCGTTGAGGCTTTCGGCGCTGCCACGGATCATCTTCAACGAAAACAGATCAATCACACCCTTGTCGATGAATTGACCTCTTTTGATAAAATTGTTTTCACCTACCCGCAGGGTGTAATCCGCATCCCACCAGAAAAGGGCTACGTGTTTGAACAGGTGACCATATTTCTCCGTCAACACTTTCGCCACGGGTTGAGGCAGTCCGAAGTTGCTGTATGTTTTTTGCTCCAGCGGCTCGGTGTTGCGCCGATACACCTGGGCAATATGTTCATAGTTTTCGTGGCTGCGGTTGTAGCTTAGTTCATCATACACCCACAGTCCAATGACCATGGCCACGGCCATACCGACGGCTAAGCCGCCGATATTGATCAGGCTATACATTTTGTTTCTGTATAGATTCCTCCAGGCAATTTTGAGATAGTTTTGAATCATAAACCTCGGGGGACGTAGTGACAGATTTCTGATTGTTTATTGCTGATATGTGATGGTTGATTTTACGGCCCTCGGAATCAAAAATCAAACATCAACAATAAACAATAAACAATCCATGTGACAGATTTCTGATTGTTTATTGCTGATATGTGATGGTTGATTTTACGACCCTCGGAATCAAAAATCAAACATCAACAATAAACAATAAACAATTCATGTGACAGATTTCTGAATTAATAGCATATCCTATACATCGACAAGCAGCGACGGGCCTATTAGCAATTGACAATTTTTCCTCACAAACGTCACTTGTTTCACCATTTCACTTAACAATAGCCTGATAAACGAGCGTGCGCAGTTTACTTCCGTCGTCGAGGTTATTGGTGGGAGTAAGTTGTTTGAAATAAACAACTACCAAATCTTCTTTCGGATCAACCCAGTAGGCCGAACCGTACGCACCGCCCCAACCAAATTCACCCACTGAACCCGGTACGCCGCGGTCGCCAAGATCTTCGCAAACAGAAAAACCAAGACCAAACCCTACGCCTGCACTACCTGATGGAATGTTGCCCAAATGACTCACGG
>DATHFS010000147.1:0-3630 GCA_035317975.1 Cyclobacteriaceae bacterium
TCAGGTGGTGCTGGGTCTCTTTTAGTTCTTTCTCAAAATCGCGCAACAAATCATCCGCCTTAAAAGAATCGTATTTCGAAATTCGCTTGATCCTGATCTCGGTAAGACGGAGGATGTCATCCCGGGTGATTTCGCGATAGAATTGTTTTTTATAAGGCTTCAGTCCTTTGTCAATCGTGCTGATAACCGCTTCAAATGTTTCGCATTCTTCAATAGCGCGGTAAATACGGTTTTCAATAAATATTTTTTCCAGCGACGAGAAGAGGATCTTCTCCATCAGCTCCGCTTTCCGGATCTCCAGTTCACGCTTTAATAACTTTACCGTCAGCTCCGTGTTGTATTTGAGGATGTCGTTCACCTTCATGAACTGAGGCTTGTCGGCCACGATCACGCAGGCATTGGGAGAGATGGAAACCTCACAATCAGTAAATGCGTAAAGAGCATCCATGGCAATTTCCGGCGACTGTCCCGGCTGAAGATGGATCATGATCTCCACATCCCTGGCCGTATTGTCCACCACCTGCTTCACTTTGATCTTCCCTTTCTCACTGGCTTTGACAATAGACTCCATTAAAGAACTCGTCGTAGTGCCGTAGGGTATCTCCTTGATTGATAATGTCTTCTTATCAACCACCTCTACTTTGGCCCGAACCTTGATTTTACCTCCGCGGTAGCCCTGGTCGTATTCCGAAAAGTCGGCAATGCCACCGGTAATGAAGTCGGGGTAGATTTTGGGGTTCTTGCCTTTCAGCACGTCCATGGAGGCGCGGATCAGCTCGCAAAAGTTGTGGGGCAGGATCTTTGTTGAAAGTCCCACTGCAATACCCTCCACACCCTGAGCCAGCAGCAACGGGAACTTCACCGGCAGTGTTACGGGTTCTTTCTTCCTGCCATCATAAGAGAGTTGCCACTCAGTAGTTTGGGCATTGTAAGCAACTTCCAATGCAAATTTGGAAAGGCGCGCTTCAATGTAGCGAGGGGCCGCGGCACCATCGCCGGTCCTGTTATCCCCCCAGTTGCCCTGAGTGTCGAGCAAAATATCTTTCTGACCGATGTTGACGATAGCCTCTCCGATGGCAGCATCGCCGTGAGGGTGATATTGCATCGTGTTCCCGATCACATTGGCCACTTTATTGAACCGGCCATCATCCATCTCTTTAAGAGAATGCATGATCCGGCGCTGCACAGGTTTGAGTCCATCTTCAATGCGCGGTACAGCCCGTTCGAGGATCACATACGACGCATAGTCCAGGAACCAGTTCTCATACAATCCGTCCAGGGAAATGGAATGCACTACATCCCCATCCTGGCCTTCGCCCTTTGATGTGGGTCCCTTTACTTTCTTCTTTTTGCTCATAGGAGCTATTCCTTGTTTTTAATTCTTTCTTTTAATTGGTTCAAATGGTGAACCATGTGGGCATGATAATCCTTTGCAAGGAAAGCCAACGTATGCAATTCTTCTGTTGCCTTTCCCGTATTGCATTTCTTTTCATAATTGGCCGGGTCCATCGTCACCAAAATTCTGCACACCTGCCGGTTGATCAACACCCAAAGGCGGATCAGCTCCAATTTTTCACTTTGTTGATAGGCCTGCAGTCTGACCCAGTCATCTTGTGAATAGACGATCCTTGGGGTGTCCTCATATTGGCCTCTGACAAAACGTTGAATGTTATTCTGTGCCGAGTCGATCAGGTGCCCGATAATTTCTTTCGGACTCCATTTGCCCGGTGTCCGCTTCGCTGAAAATACTTCCTCTGTCAAATCGCTGAGGAATTTGACGTGCTGATCCACCGTTTGTTCGATCGCTTTCGATGCCTCTTTCATACCTCTGTCTCCACTTCTTCCTCCTTGATTTCCTCCGCTTTTACTCTGTCCATTTCTACCCTTAGATTATCGATAATAAAATCCTGCCGGTCGGGCGTATTTTTGCCCATATAAAATTCCAGGATCTTGGCAAGGTGTCCATCTTTGCCCAGCAACACGGGCTGAAGGCGAATGTTATCACCTATGAAGGTCCCAAACTCTTCCGGTGAGATTTCACCCAAGCCCTTAAACCGGGTGATCTCGGGTTTGCTTCCCAACTTGCTGATGGCAGCCTGCTTCTCTTCTTCGCTATAGCAATAAATGGTTTCCTTTTTATTCCGGACACGGAAAAGTGGTGTTTCTAAAATATATACATGGCCTGCTTTCACCAGGTCTGGAAAAAACTGAAGGAAAAAGGTCATCAGCAATAACCGGATATGCATGCCATCGACATCGGCGTCGGTCGATACGATCACTTTATTATAGCGCAATCCCTCCAGCCCATCCTCAATATTCAGCGCATGCTGAAGGAGGTTAAACTCCTCATTTTCGTAAACGACTTTCTTCGTCAGGCCAAAACAATTCAAAGGTTTGCCCCGCAAGCTGAATACGGCCTGTGTTTCCACGTCCCTGGACTTGGTGATCGAGCCGCTGGCCGAGTCGCCCTCCGTAATAAAGATCACCGACTCTTTGCTGCGCTCTCCTTTTTGTTCATCGAAGTGGAACCGGCAGTCACGCAGTTTCTTGTTGTGGAGGTTGGCCTTCTTGGCACGCTCGTTCGCCAGCTTCTTGATTCCCGCGATTTCCTTGCGCTCCCGTTCCGATTGCGAAATACGCTTGAGCAGGGCATCGGCAACGGAAGGATTCTTGTGCAGGTAGATCTCCAGTTCTTTCGAAACAAAGTCTCCAACAAAGTTGCGAACCGAAGTGCCTTCCGGAGCCATGTTCGTCGAGCCCAGTTTGGTTTTGGTCTGCGATTCAAACACCGGTTCCTGGACCCGCACGGCAACGGCTGCTATGATGCTGGCTCGTATGTCCGACGCATCAAATTCCTTTTTGTAAAAATCACGAACACCCCTGACAATGCCTTCGCGAAAAGCGGCCAGGTGGGTACCCCCTTGCGTTGTGTGCTGACCATTGACGAAGGAATAATATTCTTCGCCATACTGGTTGCCATGACTGATCGCTACCTCGATATCATTGCCTTTAAAATGAATGATCGGATATCGTATTTCTTCGGGGTCCGACTTCTGCTTGAGCAAGTCAAGCAAGCCGTCTTTGGAATAAAATTTCTTGCTGTTATAGTTGATCGTCAGTCCCGCATTCAGGAACGCATAGTTCCACATCAGGTCATCCAGGTATTCCGGGATGAAATGATAGTTCTTGAACATGGTATTGTCCGGCTCAAAGATGATCAAGGTACCATTTCGCTCGTCGGACTTGGCCAGGCGGGCATCGTTGGTAATGATCCCTTTTTTGAATTCGGCCAGTTTGGTTTGGCCCTCGCGGAAGGATTGAACCTTGAAATAATTGGAAAGCGCATTGACCGCTTTCGTACCCACGCCATTCAAGCCCACCGATTTCTGAAAAGCACCGCTGTCGTACTTCCCTCCCGTATTGATCTTCGAAACGCAGTCAATCACCTTCCCTAAAGGAATGCCCCGTCCGTAATCGCGGACGGTGACGCGCTGATCGGTGATCTTCACATCGATGCTTTTTCCATAACCCATCATATGCTCGTCGATGGAGTTGTCGATCACTTCCTTTACCTGGACGTAGATGCCATCGTCTTTGGCCGAGCCATCTCCCAGCTTGCCAATGTACATT
>DATHFS010000148.1:0-2999 GCA_035317975.1 Cyclobacteriaceae bacterium
CCAATGATTTCCAACTTACCATACAAGCGACTGAACTGCGGGTCAGGGGAAGCACTGTGAAGCTGGTGACGCTTCAGAATATTCAGACGGAGTTGCAGCGGCAGGAACTGGAAGCGTGGCAAAACCTAACGCGTGTGCTGCGTCATGAGATCATGAATTCGATCACGCCGATTTCTTCGCTTACTTCCACGCTGCGTGAAATTCTGGACCACGATCTCATCAAAAAAGAAGGGATTTACGAACTGAAGAATGAAGGGGCAGAAGATTTGCGCGAAGGATTGAATACCATTGAAAGCCGCAGCAAGGGGCTGATCAAATTCATCGATGCCTACCGCGAATACACCAGCCTTCCCAATCCGAAGATCAGGACCGTTCGCCTGAAAGACCTCATTGAAAAAGTGGCACTGCTGATGCGCCCGGAATTAAAAAAAACCACGATCCGGTTTACGTATTCCTGCGAATCAGAATACCTGACGGTCCAGGCAGATGAAGAAATGATTGAACAAGTGTTGATCAACCTCATTAAGAATGCCGTGGAGTCGTTGGCGGGTTCGGATAACGGGAAAATTGAGTTAAACGGAAAGTACGCTGAAAATGCTCTTCTGATTGAAGTAAGAGACAACGGCCCGGGAATCATCAAGGAGGCGATTGACAAAATCTTTGTTCCTTTCTTTACTACCAAAAAAACGGGTTCCGGAATTGGATTGAGTTTGTCCCGGCAGATCATTCAAATGCACAATGGGAGTCTGTCGGTGGTGTCGGAGCCCGATGTAGAGACGGTGTTTACATTGAAGTTTTGATGGAGCTGCAGCGTTGCAGCGGCTTAAGCACTCTTACATGGCAGCCTCGTTCTGTGCAGGAAAAATAAGGTAATAAGGTTGGAAAGGCGGTGGGACATTTTGTCTACGAAGGGAATAAGGTTAACGTGTGCTGTAGGGACTCAAGACTGAATTTCACGCGAACCCAGAAATTCATCCCACTCCTTATGACTCATGCCGCTCACATCGCGGAGGAATATAGCATAAGAGGGTTTGTAGGGTCTTCGGATAAGCTGCATACCGGCTTCTTCCGGGGTGAAGTCACCTTTTTTAGCGTTACACCTTTTACACGCTGTTACCAGGTTGAGCCAGGAGTGGGTACCGCCCCTCGAACTCGGCACAACATGGTCCAGCGTCAATTCTCTTTTGGTTCCGCAAAACTGGCATTCAAAATTATCACGCTTGAAAATATTTTGTCGCGTCAGATTGACCCCTTTGTAGGGAGCATTCACATACCGGTTCAACCGGATAACGGAAGGCATTGGAAAAGTACAGGTGATGGAATGAAGTTTGTGTCCGTTCGCCGGCCGCACCAACTCGCTTTTATTGAGGTAGACCAGTATAAACGCACGCTCCACAGAACAGACCATCAGTGGGCTGAAATCCTGGTTGAGCACGAGTACACGGTTGTTCATGATGGGAAAGATAAAACCAATCTTTGGGTTTATCAAGGGGAAATCGGTTGCAGGGTGCCGGTTGCAGGTCACTGGGTTACCCGGTAACCTGAAGTCTCCATTGAGATAAAGGGGTCAGCGCGCAGGGCGTGGCGCTTTGGTGGATTCAGACAATGGACAATTGCCAATCATTTCAGCAACCTATGGTCCAGCGTGAACTCACTGGTTGCGATGATTCTGACGAGGCGGTCAAAATTCCTTGCCTGGGGATTCAAAATCACATTTGATTCCGTGCGCACGACTACACTGGGTAAAATGACTCCCAGCGTATTAGGATCCATCAGGTGACGGGCACCAAATTGTTGTGTTTCCTCCGTCACGGCAGATGAGTTCCAGTTTTTCGAAAGCTCGTCCGTTCATATAGACACTAATTGCGATTCACTGACATCGATGGTCAGCAAGATGTGACGTACCCTTTCAAACCCGGCGATGCTAAATCCTTATTAAGGATTAATTAAGGATTGGTCATTAGTAGGGCTCGAAAATCTGTTGTCAACTCCTCATTGCCTACTGCATATTGCCCATTGCCTACTTTTTGTCAAATGCCCTTTTGTCAACTGTCGATTTCTCATCTTCTCAACTCAATACCCGCCTCACGCCCCCTAAATGATGGGTATAGATTTTGGCCTCCGTGTTCAATATCCCCTCTTCATTGATATGATCGATCCTCACTCTTCCGGCGGAGTGAATGATCCGGTCGTCGTCCAAAAGGATCCCGGCGTGAAACGGCTTGCCTTCCTTATCGGAAAAAAAAGCAACGTCACCCGGCCGGGCCTCGGGGAGGGATTTTACCCTCTTGCCCTGGGTAGCCTGTTGTGCGACATGACGGGCGAGGGAATAAGCTGAAATCTTAAAAATCATTTGGACCAACCCTCCTGCATCGATCCCAAAAGGGCTCCTACCCCCCCATTGATAGGGCGCATTGATGTATTTCAATGCGATGGTTTTCAGAAATTCATAATCCCTCCGCTGACTCAGGCTTTTTGATACGCCATTAAAAGCGAGTTGCTCTTCCATTTTAAAAAGTTCGGAGGTAGAGATGGGGACAATACTGCCCATGACAATCGTCAATGGATTCTTTTTGTATAAAATAGTGGAAGCGATGTCCATGGTGATTTTGAAATCAGCCTGATTGATCTGTTCCAGGTACGCTGCGGTGATCGAATGATGTTGCCCGGTGTCTATCCAACCTGCACTTTGGTCGGTAATGATCCTGATTGAAATCCATTTCTTGTCGAGGGACACCGTACCCACTTCATAATGATCCCCAAAGAGCAATTGCGTGACTTGCTCAGCGGTATCCCCTGGTCCGGTCCTTACCGGCACCACGGCCAGGCGGCAAACTCCGAAGTCGATGATGTCCATGAATTACCAATGGCCTTTAGCCGTTTATCTTATTTTTATCCGGCTCAGTTCCCGCTTCACATCCTTTTCTTTAATGCTCTGGCGTTTATCATGAAGCTTTTTGCCTTTCGCCAAAGCAATTTCTAGTTTGGCGTATCCCCGG
>DATHFS010000149.1:0-6258 GCA_035317975.1 Cyclobacteriaceae bacterium
ATTCAAAGATGCGGGGGTAAGGCCCGTGAAGGGGGTAGTAAAGAAGGAAATCCGGAAGGGGACGGAGCCAAAGAGTTTCATCAGCATGCGGTTCACCGGAGAAGCGCCTTATTCGGATGAAGAACAACTCAAACTGCAGGCTGTACTGGAGGTGTTAAATATCAAGATCATTGAAAGCCTGCGGGAAGAGCTGAGTGGAATTTACGGGGGCGGGATATTCGGATCCCTCAGCAAGAACCCGTACAACAATTACTCCATTGGTGTTTCTTTGCCGTGCGGTCCGGAGAACGTAGACAAGTTAGTGAAGGCAGCCCTGGACGAAATTCAGAAGGTAAAATCCAATGGCCCGGTGGAAACGGATCTGAATAAAGTAAAAGAGAACTGGAAGAAACAATACCAAGAGAATATGAAAGACAACGCCTACTGGGCCCGGCAACTGCAGCAAAGCGTCGAGATGGGTTCCAACCCTGCTGCTATCCTGACCTATGAAAAGAAGGTGGACGCCCTCACGGTAACGGAATTGAAAGAAACGGCGAATAAATATTTTGGTATGAAGAATTTCATACAGGTCATTTTGTATCCGGAAAAATAGGATTTGGGTTCGCGCTTCGGGCTTGGCGGAGTGGGTTGGACTCGGAATAATATACATGAACTCGGGTAAATAATCATAGGCAATATCCAGTGTCCTGCAAAGGCTCAGGGACGATATGCTGCTAACCCCCGTTTCTATAGTGACGTTATGTAGCAGCACTGCGAAATAGTTGTTGCCCTAAACAACGAGTTCCCTATTTCGTCTCTACGAGACTCCATTTCTACTTTATGGTTTGTTTACCAATATTTCGTCCCTATGGGACTTGTAGTCGGCATATCTTGTCTTAGACTTGTAGCGGGCAGATCTTTGTTTTAGTCCCAGAGGGACGAAATATTGGTAACCAAATCTTACCCCTGATACGAAGTCTCGTAGAGACGAAATGAAGACCGGGCTCTGGGGAACTTCGACAAGTTCGGGACCTCCATAATCGGATTGCTCCACTACTAATACTAAGTGCTAACCGGAGGTTCAGTCCGCAAACTCAATCTCCACCCGCCGATTCATAGCCCTGGTATTTTCGTCCTTCCCTTGCTTCAACGGGATCTTATTTCCAAAACCTTTAATATTGATCCGGAAGGGATTAATACCCAATGACACCAAAAAGTCCGCTACTTCTTTTGCCCGGTTGACAGAAAGCTGGAGGTTGTATTCGTCTGAACCCTGATCGTCGGCATGGCCGTTGATTCCCAATTTCCACTTCGGATTCTTTTGCATCACTTTCACCATTCGGGATAGTTCGGGAAAGGAGGATGGAAGCAGCTTATAACTGTCAAATTCGAATTGAATATTGCTTAGCACATAGGTATTGTTGGCCTTGATTTCCGCATTCTCCGGCAACGCTTCAATCACATCCACCGGCGCCTCCTTGAGAACCGGTGTCACACTCACATCGTCGATATAGAAATAAGCAATCCCGGTCAGCATGTTGCTTTCTACCGAATGGATCTCCAGTTTCAGCTTTTCCGTCTCGTGATCATCAAAAAAATTACCAATGACCAGATAGGATTCCCCGCCGTGGGCTTTATATATCATCTTGGCGCGCTCCCAATCGCCTGCATTCATGGACGACCGGATGATGCTTAAGGTAGGGTTCACTTTCAACACCTGGTTGTGTTTAAGATGGAGGCCTGAATCCAGCAAGAGCATGCCAATGCGGTCAATGGTATAGTGTGAATAGGATGACAACTTGAAATAGAATCCCAATTCATAAAGGCTATCGCGTTGCAACGAATCGGTGAGCTTACATTGAATGTATTCGCGATACACTTTTCCATTGTCTTTTCCCGGCTTCCCCCCGGCAAAAAGACCGGCATACGCGTTCCCGCTGTGTGCGGCCGAAACGCCAGCCCAATTGAGCGGAACGCTGGCATCTCCGGCACTGGCCGAATGAAAGTAATCGGGAGTTCCCTTGCTCGCCGAATTCCAGCCGGGCAGTCTGAATTTTTCAGGCGTATCACTGAAGCTAAAGGGCGCTTTATAAAAATCTTCAAAACTCGGATTGGGAACCAGGTTTTGCCCGAGCGAGAAATGGCAGGAAACAATCAAAACCATGCCAGCGATGCTATAACTCGTCCACTTCATTAGTAGCAATTTGTAAACGTAACGAAATTGTGCACCCTTACCGGATAAATTAAAAGCAAATTAAGCAATTTACTTTTTTTAACCGCTCTTCCGGTTGGTTTGTATTGGGGCAGGCCCGGTGAGGGAGCATTTCCTGCCCCCCTGTGAAAATTTAGATTATCTTGCGCGCATCAATTTTCGCAAAGCGCAAATGACTCCTACTGTAAAACCGCATGACAAACCCCGCATCGGGATAACCCTTGGAGACCTCAACGGCATTGGACCAGAGGTGGTCATCAAGGCCCTCGCCGACCCACGGCTTTTGAGTCTCGTGACACCGGTCGTGTACGGTTCGACACGGGTACTTTCGTTTTATCGCAAACAAATGAACCTGGAAGAATTCAACTATAGCCAGGTAAAAACCAAAGGTCAATTTTTTCCCAAATCCATCAACGTAGTTAATTGCTGGGAGGAGCCCCTTGAGATCAGCCCGGGCCGGCCTTCCCGGGAGGCAGGAAAAGCCGCGCTCCTGTGCTTAAAGAAAGCGGTGGAGGAAATAAGGGAAGGATGGATCGACGGATTCGTCACCGCCCCTATCGACAAGAACACTATTCATGGAGACGATTTTCCGTTCCGGGGACACACCGAATACCTGACACAGGAATTCCAGGCTACTGAAAGTCTGATGCTGCTGGCCAGTGATGATCTCAAAGTCGGCTTAGTAACCGAACATATTCCCATTAAAGATATTCCAGCCTACATCAGCAAAGAGCGGGTTGAGTTGAAAATCCGCTTGTTGGAACTTTCGCTAAAAAAGGACTTCAACATAAGCAAACCCAAAATTGCTGTCCTCGGGCTCAACCCCCATGCCAGCGATGATGGGTTGATCGGGCTGGAAGAAAACACGGTGATTAAACCCGTTATCAATGATCTCAAATCAAAAGGCAAATTGATCCTTGGCCCCTATCCTGCCGACGGCTTCTTTGCCTCAGGCCAGCATAAAAAGTTTGACGCCATCCTGGCCATGTATCACGATCAGGGGCTTATCCCGTTTAAGTACATCGCCTTTGAAACTGGGGTGAACTTCACTGCCGGGCTTCCCATTGTTCGGACCTCGCCGGACCATGGAACGGCCTATTCGATTGCCGGAAAGAACCTTGCCGATGAAGGCTCCATGCGGCAAGCGATCTATTTGGCAGCTGAAATTGTTAAGAACCGGCGGGAGCAAGTCGGCGAAAAGTAGGTAATTCAGCCGAAAGTGGGTCTTCTTTTTCCTATGAACGCCTGTTTTTTCATTTTTAAGAAGTAATTTTGATAGAATGCCCTCCAAATGGATATCGTTACAAAAAAACAATTGAATATTTTGATCCAGTTAGCGGAAGCCGATAAGCATTTTGCCAAGGTAGAGCGCGAAATGATTTTTCGAATCGCAAGAGAGCGCAACTTCCCCGAGGACGTCGTCGACAACCTGATCCGCAATCCGGAACCGATTGATACGCTGGGGGCACTCTCACAGGAACAAAAGCTCGAATACCTCCTGACCTGCGTTCAGTTGATGTTTGTTGACCAGAAAGTCTTTGAAAGTGAACTGCTCTTTTGTAAAAGCATCGCTATCAAATTGGGCTTCAAAAAGAACGTCGTGGAATATTTAGTTGAACACAAGGATCAAACTAGCCGGGAAGAAATAAAGGCCAAGGTTTTCAAGGAATTTAGCATGACCTGAGTGTTAGAAAAAGCTTTAAATCAGCCCGGATTCCACCCTTTCTTCCGATCACTCCACTCACCACTGGCGGTTCGACCTAAAAATCATCCCGATTTCTGGTCAAAATCCGGTAAAACCTGATAAATTTGCACCCTACTTTTAAAATCCCGTTGATCGGGATTGGGAATTGAAGGCTTTTCGTGTCAATATTATCGGCCTGAGTTTAAAGGCGCATCACTTTGACTTTACGTTAGGAGATGCGTTTTTTAAGGAGTACGGGGCGGACCAGGTCGCCGGCGGCGAGTTAGTCGCTGCGGTGGCCCTTGACAAGAAAGAAACGTTCATTGAAGCTCACTTCCGGATACAGGGCCACGTCGGGTTGGTTTGCGACCGAAGCCTGGAACCATTTGACCTTGCCCTTGATATTAACAAGCGGATTGTTTTTAAATATGGGGAAGAGGAAACAGAATTGAGTGATGAAATCATCGTCATTCGTCACGATAGGACCTTCCTGGATGTGGGCCAGTACTTTTATGAATTTATTGTATTGGAAATTCCCATGAAAAAGTTGCACCCGAAATTCAGGGATGCGGAAGCCGGGGACGACAATGATGGTAAATTGATCTACACGTCCCCAGCCGATCCGGAGTCGGGAGACGACGATGTGATCGATCCACGATGGGAACAATTAAAGAAGTTAAAATAAACATATCAGGTTATGCCAAATCCGAAGCGAAAAACATCGAAAACCCGAAGAGATAAAAGAAGAACCCACTACAAAGGGGTAGCCAAGCAATTTTCCGTTGACCCTACTACAGGCGAGCACCACCGGCCCCACCGCGCCTTTTGGCACGAAGGCAAGTTGTACTACAAAGGAAACGTAGTGATGGAAAAAGAAGTCCTGGCCTAACAACCCATCATGCGGTTTATCGTTAAGGAATTGCCGTTGGTGTGTTTTGCTTCTTATTCAAGCAACAAACAGGAATATCTGTTTTTCAAGATGCCCGGTGTACTCTGCCGGGCATTTCTTTTATGCAGAACCGCGATAAACCTGAAAAATAACGTATGAGCATCATCCATGCAGCCATTACCGGTGTTGGGGGATATGTCCCTGACTACATCCTTACCAACCAGGAATTGGAAACGATGGTTGAAACCAGTGATGAGTGGATCACGTCCCGGACCGGCATTAAAGAGCGCAGAATTCTGAAAGGTGAAAACAAGGGAGTTTCGGTGATGGGCATAGCGGCCGTGAAACAAATGTTATCCAAAACCAAAACGGATCCAAAAGATATTGACCTGATCATTTTTGCCACCGTCACGCCGGACATGCCTTTTCCGGCGTCTGCCAATGTAACGGCAGCGGCAGTCGGTGCCGTTAATGCCTTCAGTTTTGATATCGGTGCCGCTTGCTCTGGATTTCTTTTTGCCCTGGAAACAGGAGCCCGGTTTATTCAATCAGGTTTGTATAAAAAGGTAGTGATCATCGGAGGAGATAAGATGTCCTCCATTCTGGATTACAAGGACCGTACAACGTGCATCATCTTCGGCGATGGGGCCGGGTGCGTTTTGCTGGAGCCTACAACAGAAAAATTAGGTGTCCTGGATTCCATTCTCAAAAGCGACGGCACGGGCGAAAGTTACCTCAACATGAAGGCGGGTGGAAGCCGGATCCCCGCCACGCACGAATCCGTCGCCGCGCGGCAGCATTATGTTTACCAGGAAGGTTCGGCAGTGTTTAAGTTTGCTGTAACCAACATGGCAGACGTAGCCGCACAAATCGCGGAACGAAATCAGTTAACGCCGGAAACTATTTCCTGGCTTGTTCCTCATCAAGCCAATAAACGGATCATTGATGCCACTGCCAGCCGGGTAGGCATTACCGAAGACAAAGTGATGATGAATATCGCGAAGTACGGCAACACGACGGCAGGCACGATACCGCTATTATTGTGGGACTATGAGAAGCAATTAAAAAAAGGAGATAATCTGATCCTGGCCGCGTTTGGCGGAGGATTTACCTGGGGGGCCGTATATGTAAAATGGGCGTATGACTATCATTAAGACAATCCGATTCCGGGGTTTCGAAAAGGAGCAGCGTCCCTTCTTCCTGAACCTTATGTGAACTTGTAAATAGCTAATTCATTTGTAACTTAAGGTCTCTTTTTTTATGGCAACGGTATCAGATTTAAGCAAAGGAAATTATATTCGTTATAACGGCGACATCCTTCAAATCGAAGAACTCCAACATCGGACGCCGGGCAATCTCCGGGCATTCTATCAGGTGAAGATGCGAAGTGTGCGGACAGGGAAAATCGTGGAGAACCGCTTTCGCCCCGGCGATGCCGTCGACCAGCTTCGCGTGGAGACCAAGGAATATCAATACCTCTATCCGGATGGGAAT
>DATHFS010000150.1:0-2274 GCA_035317975.1 Cyclobacteriaceae bacterium
GTTTTGCGGAAGAAGCAAAAAAGATGTAGACCTGATGATTTCGGGGATACACGCTCATATTTGCGACAAATGCGTTACTCAGGCCAGCCAGATCCTCCTGGAGGAAAAGAAAAATAAGGTAGAAGTCGGGAACCTTCCAAATTTCAAACTGATCAAACCGCGGGAAATCAAGAAATTCCTGGACGAATATGTCATCGGTCAGGACGAAGCCAAGAAAGTAATGTCAGTAGCGGTGTACAATCATTACAAACGGCTGATGCAGAAGAAGACCGACGATGACATTACCATCGAGAAGTCGAATATCATTATGGTAGGGGAAACCGGGACGGGTAAAACCTACCTTGCCCGTACCCTGGCGAAAATTCTTCAGGTCCCATTCTGTATTGCCGATGCCACGGTGCTAACGGAAGCAGGGTACGTTGGGGAAGACGTCGAAAGTATTTTAACGCGTCTGCTCCAGGCCGCCGATTACAACACCGAAGCAGCTGAACGCGGCATCGTTTACATCGATGAAATCGACAAGATTGCCCGCAAGTCGGATAACCCGTCCATTACGCGCGATGTCAGTGGCGAAGGGGTACAACAAGCCCTGCTGAAATTACTGGAGGGGACAGCGGTGAATGTGCCTCCGCAAGGCGGCCGCAAGCACCCCGACCAAAAGATGATCACGGTCAATACGGAAAATATCCTCTTCATTTGCGGGGGCGCCTTTGAAGGTATGTCCCGGTTTATAGGGAAGCGATTAAACACACGACCCCTGGGTTTCGCAGCCACAGCCGATAGCCTGCATCCCAGCGATATCGACAAAGACAACCTGCTTCAATTCATATCGGCCCAGGACCTGAAAAGTTTCGGGCTGATCCCGGAATTGATCGGACGCCTGCCGGTCGTTTCCTTCCTGAATCCGCTGGATGCTGTCGCCATGCGCAAAATCCTGACTGAGCCGAAGAATGCCCTGGTCAAACAATACAAGAAATTGTTTGAGATGGAAGACATCGAATTGGAATTCAAAGAAGGCGCACTTGATTTTATTGTAGAGAAGGCAGTTGAATTTAAATTGGGTGCCCGTGGTTTGCGTTCCATTTGCGAAGCCGTGATCAATGACGCGATGTTTGAGCTGCCCTCCGAAAAAACCACCGAACGGTTAGTCATTAACCGGGCCTATGCTGAAGAAAAGTTCAGCAAATCTCATTACAGCAAACTCAAAGTAGCTTAATACAATTTAGAATTTCAGCATAAGAAAAAGGGCAACCGGAACTTTTAGAGCAAAATCCGTGGCCTTCTGACTGGTGTCAATTGTTGAGGACGAGGTTTGCGAGGACTGTTGACCCGTAGTCGGATCAATGGTGACAGACGTCGATGTATTCGTTATTTTCTGAGAGACCTTGATCGATTTGAAATAGTAGGTTGCCTCTGTCCCCAGGAGTATTTTTTCCGTAATAAAGAAATTCAGCGCTACCCTCGGCCCAAATCCGAAGTAAGAGGTGTTTGAGTTTGAGTCAGAGCTGTTTGAGTTAAACTGAAATTTGGAAGAAGTAGAAGTATGGTCATCTTCATTGTTGTATAGAAGATCAAATCCATAACTCGCCTGCCACTTCTTACTGAGTAACGACTTCTTTTCTACGCCCACGCGGGTTGAAAAACTGCTGATCGTGGTCGAGCGTGTGGTGTTGGGGTCGCTTTTATCATCTGTTGAATGAACCGTGTACCCCAGACCCATATTTAATCCAACGCCGGTCCGGGCAGAATTAACAGAATAGATAATCAAATAAGGGTTGGTAACGACAGCATTATTGTTGCCCAAGCTGAACAATTGGTTAAGCAACTGATTCGCCTGAACACCCAGATACTGATGGGTCGATCGTACCGGTTTCGTACTGTCGCCGGGCGCCATCCTGTACGTCAAAACGGTAAGGCGCTGTGATGAACATAAAAAGACCGGAAAGAGTATAAGGACCAGGATGAATCGGTACCTCATTACTTTACCCGAAACGGATTTGAGAATTTCGGATCGGTAATCATTTTATAATCCGTAAGGGTATTCAAAAAAGCAATGATGGCTTGCTTGTCATGGTAAGAAATGTTCATTTTAAGGGGATGGTTACTGACATCTTTTAAGCGAAAATCAAGATTGGGGTGATTCTGGATACCCTCACTGTAATGGTTCAAAACATCATCGAGGGTTTTAAACCGGCCATCATGCATATACGGCGCTGTCAGGGCGACGTTATGCAACGTGGGTATTTTAAATTTTCCCACGTCCGAAGCGTTACC
>DATHFS010000151.1:0-3273 GCA_035317975.1 Cyclobacteriaceae bacterium
AACCAGCTCGCGTCCACTATCGACTCGAGCCACCCGGAATTTATTACCAAAAAAATATACCTGGATGCGTTCAAGCAATTCACCTTGCCCACGGGCCAGTTTTCTCCGAAAGCAAAAGATGCCCTTGACCGCGCAGTAGAGGATGGCGCCATGATCGTCAATTTTACCGGCCATGGCTCCGAAGAAGTCTGGATGCAAGAGCGGATATTGGATTCCGATCTGATCAAGGGGTGGAAAAATGGCCCGAAATACCCTTTGTTTGTTACAGCCACGTGTGAGTTTGGCCGCCACGATGACCCATTTCAAATCTCCAGCGGAGAGAAATTATTGTTGCAAAAACAAGGAGGATCCATCGGTTTGGTCACCACGGCGCGACCCGTCAATTCGAGTACTAATTTTGATTTAAACAAAGCGTTTTACAATGCCTTATTTTTAAAAAGTAACGGACACTATCGTGACCTTGGAGCGATTTTCCGCGACACAAAAAATAACAGCCTGAGCGGTGTAGCCAACCGGAATTTTTCCCTGATGGGTGATCCTTCCATGAGGTTGGCCTTTCCCGAAAATCAAATTCAGATCAACAGTGTGAAAACCGCTTTTAATTCCGATACGCTGAAGGCGCTTTCAACGGTTGTGATCCGTGGGGAAATTCAACAATCGGGAATAAAGCGGTCCGACTTTCAGGGGGAAGTTGATGCTACCCTATTTGATCGGCCGGCATCGTTTACCACATTGGGTGATGAAAACCCACCCTTCACCTATAGCCGCTGGAGCAACGTCATTTTCCGTGGTAAAGCGTCCGTCATCGGCGGCGACTTTGAGATTGGGTTAGTAGTCCCGAAGGATCTGGAAGCGGATCCTGGACTCGGAAAACTCACACTATATGCAACTAACGGTTTGGAAAATGCAAGTGGGAACAGAACCGTAGCCCTCGGCGGGGTGGAAACTGTTTTCCCACCGGATACTACCCCGCCAGAAATACGTCTGTTTATCGGCGACACGACCTTTATCAACGGAGGAGTTGCCAGTCCGAATACAACATTAGTTGCACAATTCAGAGACTCCGATGGCATTGCTATTTCAGGATACAATGACTCGAATAGCCTGGTGGCTGTACTCGATGACTCCTTAACTTTCATTTTGAATGATTACTATACGGCCTTGAGGGATGACTATTCCCATGGCACGGTCCTTTTCCCATTGAAACAACTGCAGAAAGGAAGGCATCATATCATCGTACAGGCTTCCGATACGTACTCCAACAGAAGTTCGGCCAGGATTGATTTCGTTATTACCGAAGGAAGTATTTTGATCAGCGAATTTTATAGCTACCCCAATCCATTTTCATCCCTTACCGAATCGACTGTTCTGGGATTCACGCACAATCGCCCGGGAGAAGACCTGGATGCGGACCTCATTATCTATGATCTGGCGGGGCACCTGGTGGACTCCCGGCATTATTCAATTACAGAAAGCTATTCCCACGTTACCCTTGCCCTATGGGATGGCGCCGGTGTCAATGGAAATAAATTGACCAGCGGTATATACCTTGGCAAACTTTCCGTTCGTTCCTTACTGGACGGGTCGAAAAATGAGCAAATTACCAAGTTAATTATTGTTAATTGACTATCTTTAGCCCTTAGAACTTGATTATGAATAAGTTAGGTATCCTTTCCATTCTCCTGCTCTTTTGCGCACCTGCATTTTCTCAGCTTCAGGGCACGTTGATTGGCCAGGATAGTTCCAACAAGATCATCACGACGGGGGTTCCTTTTTTGACCATTACCCCCGATTCGCGCGCCGCCGGGATGGGTGATGCCGGGGTAGCGACATCTCCGGATGCCAATTCAGCCTATTGGAATGCGGGCAAACTTGCTTTTATCGACAAGGGTTATGGCGGCTCGGCATCCTATACGCCCTGGCTTGGTAAAATCATCAACGACATGTCCATTTTTTACCTTTCCGGCTTCTACAAAATCAACCACGAGCAAACGATAGCAGCTTCCATGAAATACTTTAACATGGGCTACATCAATTTCAGAAATGATCAAAACATAGACCTGGGAAGGTTTAACCCTCGTGAATATGCTTTCGATGTTACCTATTCAAGATTACTCACAGAGCATTTTGGAATCGGAGGTGCGTTGCGCTATATCCACTCGAATCTTACCGGAGCGTATACCAGCACGGGGGCAGTAGATGCCAAACCCGGTACGTCTGTGGCGGTGGACCTGGGTGTGTTTTACACCAAACCGCTGGAGACCACAAACTCAAGCTATTCTCTTGGCGCGTCCATCACGAATCTGGGTTCGAAAATTTCCTATTCGTCAGATAACAGCAAGAATTTTATTCCAACCAACCTGCGAATAGGGGGAGCCTATAAAACGGAATTGGACGTTAGGAATAGCCTGACGTTCGTTTTGGATTTCAACAAGCTTATGGTTCCCAGCACGAAGCCCGGGAGCACGACGCAGCCTTTGTTGAAAGGGGTTTTCGGTTCATTCTCCGATGCTCCCGGCGGGTTCAAGGAAGAGCTTCAGGAGATCACTACATCCGTGGGTATGGAGTACTGGTACAACCAGCTTTTCGCAGGACGTCTCGGCTATTTTTATGAAGCGAAGGACAAAGGCGATAGAAAATACCTGACGGCCGGCCTTGGCCTTCGGTACCAGGAGTTTGCCTTTGATATGGCATACATGGTACCCACGAACAATCGAAATAACGCTCTCGCTGAGACGATCCGGTTTACCCTCATGATCACCTTTGTTCCCAGAGAGAAAGAAAAAGAATCGGTTACTGACTAGAATTGTTCATGCTCAACCGGAAGCTCGCCCCTCCCTTTCAAAAAACATTATCGCTTACCCTTCCCAGCCCAGCTGAAGTAACGCTTTCTTCCGGTGTTAAAATGTTTCTTGTTGAGGGGATTCAGCAGAACGTTGCCAAGATCGAAGTCATTTTTGATGCCGGCAAATGGTTTGAGCCAAAGATCGGCGTGTCTCAATTTACCGCCGCGTTGCTGGAAAAAGGAACGGGCACCAAAACGGCGGAAGAGATTGCCAACACGCTGGATTACTATGGAGCCAGTGTAGAGATCCATGCCGGATTTGATTTTGTTTCGGTTTCCCTGTACACATTGATGACGCAATGGAACAATGTATTTCCGGTGTTCCTGGAAATCATCACGGACCCCTCCTTTCCGGAAAAAGAATGGGCCCTCACGAAGGAAATTTTTCTGCAGAATCTCAAAATCAACAATGAAAAGACAAGTTATCG